>JAPXMM010000071.1:0-7720 GCA_033809015.1 Bacteroidales bacterium | reverse complement strand
TCACGGGGTAAATTTTTTATTTGTTAATCTGGGAAATCTTATTTTCAGACTTTTTAATGGATGACTAAATAGTAGTTTTATATTTGAAAAACGATGTGTCTTATCCGCATTGGGAAATGATTTGCATTAAAACAAGCAAGCAGCGTTGGGAAGAAGGGTTTACACTGTTTGAGCGAACTTTAGCGAGCGAGTTTGTAAACCCCCAGAGGTGATTGCGTAGTTTTATCAAATCATTTCCCCTGCGGAGACTTTTCTTTTGTTACTTTTCTTTGTGTGGTTGACAAAGAAAAGTAAATTATATAGAAATTAATTTAAAATAAATTATATTCAGAAGAAATATAACTATTAGCGAGAATGAATCAGTAATAATTTAGTTACTAATTAAACTCCTAATTTAAAAATTTAATTCATAATTAAATTTAGTCCAATCCTTTTACACGTGGCTTACCTGGAATAAATTCTTTCAAATAGAATGGTTCAAAATATGCTATATCTTCATATTTGCGAGCATTATATTTATTTACTGCTAGAGCTACTCCATATCTAGCTAATGGATATGGCACTTCTGATATTATTTTGTGATTTTCAGAGAAAAGAGTTGACAATTTTTCAGCACCAGAGCCACCCCAATAGTATTTTTTATCTTTTGCAAAATTAGAAAAATACTGCTCATCAATGATCTCTGCTGATGGTTCAGAAATAGGATGTAGCTGATAATCAAACATTTGCATATATACTTCCATACGTCTAGCATCAATTGTAGGAATCAAAATGATATTTTCATTTTTTGTATCTAAATAATCTATCATACCATTAGCCAGTAATTCTAACGTCGGCAGGCTAATCAACGGAATATCCAGAGCATAAGCATAGCCTTTAGCAGACGAGATACCTATACGTAGTCCTGTGTAGCTACCTGGTCCACTACTCACTGCAATAGCACAAAAATCTGAAAAATATATTCCATTATCTTTCAATAATTTATCTATATTAACTTGAAGTAATTCTATATGTGTATACTCCTCACTAATTTCATCTATATAATTTATCAATCTACCTTCTGTATCGCAAATTGCAATAGAATTTGCTCTGTCAGAGGTCTCTATTATCAAGATATATTTCATTTCTCGTATAGCTTTGCTTTGGGAACTATAGTAACTGTCTCGCCACCTTTTAAAATATTAGCAATCAATGAATAAGGTGCTACTATTACATTATCATTTTCATTAATACTATCTTTAATCTCTATGAATTGATTATCTTGAATGCCAGTTTTTACTTTTCTCTTTTCTACTTTATTATTTTTATTAACAACAAAAACAACTTCATCAAGCTTCATTGTAGCAGTATCAGTTTTGGCTGTAACAGCAGCTATAGGTATAGCTATGACATCAAAAGCTTTCTTTGTTATAATCTCTACATAGGCAGACATACCAGGACGAAAAGGATAGGTATTTTCAGCATTTACTAATAAATTTTGATAAGATTCTGGCAATAGTCTAATTTTTACTTCGTAGGTACTAACTTCATCAGTAGAAGTGAGAGATGAAGTATTAGCTGTAGAAATAGCCATATCTGTGACTATCCCTTTGAAAGTGTAATCATCATAAGCATCTATGGTAATATTTGCAGTGTCATTTTGATGAATGCGTACTATTTCCAATTCATTTACAGTAACAGCAATTTCTAATTCCTTCATATCAGCAATACGTATAACTTCTGTACCAGGACTAAATTGTGAAGCACCAGCCACTCTTTCTCCTACTTCCACACTCAATTTAGTAACTACACCTGATAGAGGTGCGATGATTGTTGTACGATTTAAATTTTTGAGAGCTTCATCCATAGAGGCTTCTACACTAGCTACTGTATATTTAGCAGCTTTCACACTCTGCTTAGCTGCTTCATATTCTGCATTAGCTACTTTGTAATTAGTCTCAGCAGTTTCGTATTCAGCTGATGAGATAGCACCTTTTTCATATAATTGTTTTTGGCGATTAAAAGTTAACTGAGCATTCAATAATTGTGCTTCAGTTTGTTTTAGCCTAGCCTCCGAATTTGCTAAATTTGCTTTCTGAGCTTGTAGCTGAGCAGAAGCTTGCTCATAGCTTGATTTATAAATATCTGTATTTATTTTAGCTAATACTTGTCCAGCTTTTACTTTGTCGCCTTCTTTTACAAGGATTTCAATAATTTCACCGCTCACATCTGGACTTATCTTTACCTCTTTCACAGGTTGTATTTTGCCACTAGCAGTTATAGTCTCTATTATGTTTCTACGAGTAGCTTTTTCTGTAGCTACTTCTATACCATTGCTGCTACCAAGCACTCCTGAAACTTTTAAAATTATTAATAATACTAATAAAGAAATACCCGAAATTATTATGATACGTTTTGTTTTTTTATTTTTTTTCATAATGATAATGATTTACCTTGATAAAATTCTAAAATAATATAGCGAAAAAGTACTTCTACACTAGCCTGTAGCTGTTGTATCTCTGCTTGTGTATATTGATTTTTGCTATTCATAAAATCTATACTACTTAGTAGCCCAAGCTCAAAACGATCTTGTTGGTTTTCAAAAGCAATTTTTTGAGCTTTTAAATATAAATTACTAGCATCTAATTTTTTCTGTGCTGCTATCATATCATAATAAGCTTGCTCAATAACGTTTCTAAGACTTAATTTTGTCTGTTCTAAATTATTCTCTGCAATTTGTAGATTTATTTTGCCTATTTGATACTGATTATGATATATACCTCTATTAAAAATGGGTATCTGAAGGCTGAGCCCAATAGACTGATTTACATTGTCATTTAATTGATTTCTAAAAGGAATAGTTTGATAGTTGTAATTGAAATGTGGAGTAATGACATAATCTGGAGGTGTACCAGTAGTGATACCTATAGTATCAAAGCCATTATTTTCATAATCAGTGATTTCTTTAGAAGCTGTCGAATAACCCGTACCATATGATAATGATAAAGATAGTGAAGGAGAAAAATTACCTTTAGTAACTCTGAAAGAATATTTAGCTGCTTGCAGTTGCCATTCTGCTGCTTTGATATCTGGTAAATTGTTATATGCATAAAAAAGGATAGAATCCAACGGTGGCATATTAGTGTGCTTATCAATGATTGGTTGTAGATCTGTAGGTATTTTTATTCTTAAAGGAACAGAGTCATTGTAATACATAGCTTGATTGAGAGCAAGCATATCTAGCTCATATCTACCTTGAGCTGATATGAGATTTGATTGTTCAGATGCTAGCTGTGCTTGTAGATTTAATAAATTATCTTCTGATATCGAGCCACTCTCATAGAGTATTTCGGCACGACTCACCTGCTGCTCAGATAGATTTACTTGTTGATTTATAGTAGTTATATTTAAACTATCAAAAATCACTTGTAAATAAAGTGTGGCTATATTTAGCATTACATCATTTTCAGTTTTTTTGAGTAGTAGCTCAGCGGCTTTAGTATTACTCATCTGTTCTTTGATATTATTTAATAATTTCAATCCATTAAAAAGTACCATTGATGAAGCGAGATAAAAATTATTAGTTTGTATCCTATCCATTGAAAATTGATTAGTAAAAGGATCAACAACCTTACCATAATTGTAGCTATGAGTAGCAGCAGCATTAATGTCTGGTAATAAAGCTAGTTTGCTCTGTAGATGATTAGCTTTTGATATTTCTGCATTTAGAGCTTGGTTTTTGATATTCAGACTATTCTGCACTCCATAATTGATACATTGCTCTATAGACCATTCCTGCTGTGCAAATATATTTATAGATAAACAAAATAAAAATATTAAAAGAAAAAAATTCTTCATTTTTTTTTAGCAAAAGTAGTAAAAATATTCAAAGTTTAAATGTTTTACGAGTTTAATTGTAAAAGATTTAATATTTTATAGGAATATTGAGAAACAAGGAGACAGGGTAATGTAGAGAATATACGGTTTATTTTAATAAATATTAAAGATAAATTAAAAAACTATGCTATTAAATTTTATCTTTTAATCCAGTGATTTTATAATTAAATAATGTTTTTAATTTAAAAATAAAAACATATTTCTGAATGTTACGTTTAGAATAAAAAATTCTTTATTCTTCAACTAAAACTTTAATAGACTCGATGAGTCTATTCTCGTCCACATTATCAGCATCAAAGCTATCCATGCGAAATTCTTTACGATATTTTTCAGCAATTTTATAATTATTTAAATTTTTTTCTAGTGTAGTCTCTTGATTTATTGACCAAGAATTTTTAGCAATAGTAAATCCTATTCTAGCACTTATTGGGAAAAGTTTAATAAGATTATCATTTAGTTCTTTACCATCAGTATCCCAATCATCTCCATCAGTACCATAAAATATATAAATATTATAGTCTTTTGCCAATTGATCTCTTTGAATAATTTCATAAACTTTTTGAAATGCTGGAGCTATGCGAGTACCACCCGCTACTTGCAATTGAAAATAATCTGTAAAGTTAGAAACCTCTCTAGGTTCAGTATCATGTACTATGAAACGAGTCTCTACGCGATATTGATATTGATAGATTAGCCAAGAATAAATCATAAGGTGTTGCGAAGTAATAGCTTCAGTAGGTTTGCCCTCCATAGAACCGCTGTAATCTCTGACAAAAAACACTACTGCTTGAGTATCATAATCACGTTCTTTAGAAACTAATCGATAAACCATATCATCATTTGTTACTAAAAGCTTGGTAGTATCTATTGGTTCATTTGGATTAATATTTCCGAGTAATAAATTAGTTTTTACAATTTTTCGTAAAGTAGATTTTTTCTCTACTAATTGACCTTGTCTGCGATTAATATCAGTCAATTCGTAACTAAATTTAGTAAGAGAGCGTTTTTTGCCTTTTTGCTTAATATTAGGTAGTTGAAATTTTTCTGTTAATATTTTGCCTAAATTAAAAGCATTAGCAACGATTTCATGTTCAGCACCTTCACCTTGACCGGCACCTTGCCCTTCGCCCTCACCTTCAGTAGGACGCACTCTTTGCTTACCGATTACTTGCCCTTCTTCACCTTCGCCACTTCCACCAGTTTCTTCTGGTAACATACTCTCATCATGATAAAATTTAGGTTCAGTAGTGGTGGGTACTACTATCACTTTATTTTTATTATTACCAAGAGGTTTTATAAATTTACCTAATCTAATGCGTCTGTGAAAGCCATCTTTCTCTCTTTGCTCATCACGATTTAATAAGTCTTCTAAAGTTTCTAAAGAAGTAATTTTATCCTGGAAGGGATTAAAATTATGAAAAAATGACAAATCATTACATTTTTCTAAAGTAAGATAATTCTCCGACAAGGGCACTAAATGCCCTCGATAAAACCAAGGCAAATTTTTTTCTTTATCAATATTGTGATTGACTATTTCATTTTCATTCATAACAAATTAATTTGCATCATCGTAAGTGCAGAAATATTCAATAGTTTTCATAGCACAGGTAGGACAATAGCCAAGTTTATTAAGCATAGTATCCATAATTCTGTCATAAAGTTTTTGATTATCAGCATTTGTTCTATTAGCTAAAGCACCTATTAAACTACCTTGTCCACTGATATCACTTTTTAGTCTGACGTCAGTTACAGCTTTCACTAATTCATTATTATCCATAAAATTATAATTAGAATCTGTCAAAACTTTTTGTCCATAAATCTTAATAATCGTTGTTCTAAAACTTTGCTTTTGTTCATCAGTTTTTAAGCCCAATCTCTCTTCTACACTATTGATAAAGCTTTCATCAATTTTAATACTTACTAATTTTTTAGTTTGAGGATCTACATATGTCCATGATTTATCATCACCGAGATTTTTAGATTCTAAACCAATGATCATATTCACATAATTCATAACATCTTTTTCTACAGCATGTGGTTCATTCATATAAGCATTAAAAATAGCAGTATTCACGCGTTCACGATACAATTGTTTAGCTATTTTCAAGTCATTAAAATATTTTATTCTATCATTAGCATCTTGCACATAATCTAAAATAACTCTTTGAATAGAGGGGAAAGCATCTCCGGCAAACATACATTTACCTTCTTGAGTTTCGCTACGTTCTCTGAGTATCTGTATAGAACGTCCTAGACTACGATGGCCGAGACCTTTTTGTCCAAAACGTTTAGTAATATCTGGATCTGTATTTAGTTCATTTATAACCTCTGCTAGAGTGCGAATACTTTTTTCTCCAGCTACATCACCAGCTGCAAGTTTCATCATTTCAATCGGTGTAAGTTTTTCATGTTGAGGCATACGGGACAACACAAAAGCTACTGATAAAACATAATTTAGATTAGGATCTACGTGAAGTTTTTCACCAAAAATAGTAGTTTTATCAACAGAACCGAGAGCATAAGTAGTCAATTCTTCTTGTAAATGAATGTTAGTATTATGACTCATATATGCAATGCGACATCTATCTACTATAGGGGCTTGTTCTTTCTCTTCGAGGAAATTGGCAAATTCAGAATTATTAGATGTAGCAATTATCAAAGTATCTAAAGGCCATTTGTAACCTTCTATTTCAATAGTTCTATTCTGTATTACACCCAGATAAATCTGAATTAAGTCGCGTTTATTTTTAAAAATTTCATCTGCAAAATGAATACCACCACCAGCCACACGTGCTAGAGCTCCTCTACGCAAATCGAAACGATAAGGATTGTCTGCATCTTTCAAATGTAATAATCTAGCTATACTCTCATCACCTATGAGATCTACTGATGAGGAAGTAATCTTATCTTTAGCAGCATATTTACCAGCTAAAATACCACGAGATTCTGAAACTGGCACTGTGAATATGGTTATAAAATCTAAAGCTTTTTTGATATCATAATTACAAAAATCTTTTATTTGATTCCAAATGTAATAAGTACAAGCTCCCAGTGGACGATAATACTTAAATAAATTTTTTATTTGCTTATCAGTAAGTCCACTAGCTTTTAAAAAAGCTTCATTTTTATCTCTTTCATCATAAATATTCATAGCTAAAATCATAGGATCTTCGAAAGTTTGACTTTCAATTTCAGTAATTTGACCATAACGACCTAGTTTATCAACATTTGAAAATTTGAAAGAAAATCGTTGATTACCAGGTTGACCAATAAATTCACGATATTTAGAGCTTAAGAAATCGACAAAAAAAGTTTTGCCATTACCAGGTTCACCAATTAAGACAAAAGCCATTTCCGCTGAGCTGCCACTCTCTGCAGCATCCTTTACAAAAGATGCAAAGCTGTTTAACTCTTCATACATGCCTACAATATGTTTTTTACCTTCACGGAATATCTTGAAATCATAAGTAGGGGTACCATTTACAATTACTTTTTCTATTTTGGATGGATCACCAAAGATCATCCTACTAATAGATTGAAAAACATTTTCAAATTTACGTTCTCCATTTGCTACCTTGGAAATATGCTCTTGTAGGGTCATAAAATAATTTTTCTATAAAGTTATAATAAATTTTTCAAATAGAAATAAAAAGAAAAAAAGGATGAGAAATAAATTTTTGGATAGGGGTAATGAGGAGGGGGAGGGGAAAGTTAAAATTATGTTAGCCTTTCCCTATGCTTTAATTTCAACCTCACATACACATACCACGCCTCCCAGTCTGACGCTGCTAAATTCAACATCCTACCTATATCTTCTATCACTCTATTCAATAAATATTTGTGC
>JAPXMM010000070.1:0-13324 GCA_033809015.1 Bacteroidales bacterium | reverse complement strand
GTAGTCTACTACGTCAGCATCTTTTTGTTTTATCAGGTAAAAGAGTCCATCAAGGAATGCCAAATGCTCTTGTTTGCCCATGGATAAATGTTCTACTAAATTGTCAACTAATTGTTTCATAGCTAATAATTTTTTACAAAATTAATTAAAATTTAGAAATGAAATCAAATATATTCCCAAACAAAAAAATGTTTTCATCCATCCCCTTCTTATCCTATCAAAAACTTCATCACATCCTCTCCATCTGCATAATCTTCCAATCCCGGCTTCTGTGTCTTGCCAAATTGCGTATTACAAAATGAATAATCACCTACTACACATTGTATATTTTCTTTGTTCTTTCTTAAAAAGTCTTCCACTTCTGATATTGTGTTGTAATATTCAAAATTTATCGTTGATATTGGTGCATACAGATCTAATCTTTTTCTTAATAAATAAAAATCGCTTATTTCATATTTTTCATTCATTAATGAAAAATATGCTTGATAGTATGTAAATATTTCTTGATAATATAAATTGTCTTTTATCCAAGAATATTTGTTAAAACTCGTTTGCAATTTTTCAATAGGATATGTGTGAGGCATTAATATTAATGATACATTTCTACAGCCTAATCCATAGTATAAAAAGATGTCATCAGCTAATTTTATTAAATCTTCTTCAGTAGTGTCTAAATTAATTACAGCAATACTTTTGCGATCGTGTCTTAATAAAGCTTTTTTATTAGAAAAATATTCTGAAAAATATCTGTTTGCATTATTACTGCCTGTAGCTATTATTTTGTCTACTTTTACATTATGTATGCTATCTACATATACTATTTTTTCCTCTATTTGTGAATATATTTTGAATAATTGATCTAATAAATATGGTACTAATATATTATCTGAATGAGATAATTTTACAAATATTTTATGATTACTTACTAATCCTATAAAAATATCAAAAAAACCAACAGCTGGTATATTACCAGCACATATAATTCCTAAAGTTGATTCTTCTGTAGGTATATTATAATTATTTATCCATTTTTCATATTTATTGGGTTCAATAGCTTCACAAATATTAATGATAGCAGTTTTTACAAATTCAGGAATAAATAGTGGATTTTGTTTTAATATCTTTTCTAATACATTTTCAAAGTCTTGGGAGTCTAAATTATTTAAAATCTTTTCTCGCCATTTATTTATTGTTTCTATATTTATCATCTTCATCATATTTTTATAAAACAAAATTAATAATATCTAGGTAATTGGAATAATTGGAATTTGTTAAATTTTTTATTTTATTTAGAAAAGAATAAAAAATTGTAATTTTGTAAAAAAAATGAATGTTGATAGAGATTTTTTAATAGCTGGCATTACTCCTGGTGATATTAATGGTATAGGTTATGAGCTTATTTATAAAGCTTTTAGGAATTCGCAATTATTAGATATCTGTACACCAATTGTTTTAGGTAATCCTAGAGCTGCTGCATATCACAGAAAATTACTTAATAATTGCAATGTGAATCTTTTTTTATTAAAAAATTACAAAACATTAAAACCTAGTACTGCAAATATTTATCCTGTTAGTTCAGAAGAATACAAAATTGAATTAGGTAAAGTAACTAAGATTGGTGGACAGTCTGCTTTAGAATCTCTCGAGCATGCTATTCAATGGTTCAAAGAAGACAAAATTGATTTTTTAGTTACTTGTCCTATTAATAAAAAAGCTATTTCTCTGACAGGATCACCATTTAAAGGGCATACAGAGTTTTTGGCAGATACTTTTAATGTACAAGAATATTTGATGATGTTTATTAATCCTTATCTCAAAATTGGTTTAGTAACTACTCATACTCC
The DNA here is from genome assembly GCA_033809015.1 of Bacteroidales bacterium. Classification (GTDB taxonomy): domain Bacteria; phylum Bacteroidota; class Bacteroidia; order Bacteroidales; family DTU049; genus DTU049. The sequence goes on along the minus strand of JAPXMM010000070.1, from coordinate 11,480 downwards.
TATTGGTGAATTGACTAATGTTTTAAATAGTCATATGATTTTGAGCAAATTAAAAGTTTTAGATAATTCTTTGCAACGTGATTTTGGAATTACTAAACCTAAAATTGCTGTGTTAGGGTTAAATCCTCATGCTAGTGATGATGGATTATTAGGAAATGAAGAAAACGAAATTATTATACCTGCTATTAGAGAAGCCAATGAAATTGGTTTAGAAGCTTATGGTCCATTCCCTTCAGATTCTTTTTTTGGTAATTTAAAATATCACGATTATGATGCAGTATTAGCTATGTATCATGATCAGGGATTAACTCCTTTCAAGTTATTAGATAATCAAGAAGCTGTCAATTTTACTGCAGGCTTACCTATCGTGAGGACATCTCCAGTACATGGAACCGCATATGATATTGCAGGTAAAGATAAAGCTAATGAACGTTCACTAGTTCATGCTATTATTATGGGAGCAGAAATAACTCTAAGGCGTAGATTTTATGATGAAAATATACAAGCACATTTAAATAATGATAACATATCAGGCAATTAATTTATCTGAAATTATTGATGCAGAATTTTCTTCTAAAGTAAATGATATTAATAATGTTTCTATTAATGAATTAGTATTTGATACTCGTTTACCAATAAATAATCCTACTACAGCTATTTTTTTTGCTCTTAAGGGGCTACAAGATGGACATTTATTTATTGATGCGGCTTATAATAAAGGTATTAGAAATTTTTGTATTAGTAATAAATCTTTTATCAATAAATATCTAGATGCAAATTTTTTTATTGTCGATGACACATTAGTAGCTTTACAAAATTGGGCAAAATATCATTGTCAGAAATTTAATATTCCTATTATTGGCATTACTGGATCTAATGGTAAAACTATTGTAAAAGAATGGTTGTCTGCTACTTTATCAAGTAAATATGTTGTTGTTAAAAATCCAAGGAGTTATAATAGTCAAATCGGATTACCATATTCTGTATTACAAATTGAGCCAAAACATCAAATTGGCATTTTCGAGGTTGGCATTTCTCAACCTAATGAAATGGATCGATTAGCCTCAATACTTAATCCAGATATTGTCATATTTACTAATATTGGCCCAGCTCATCAACAATATTTTAAAAACATTAATGAGAAAATTAATGAAAAATTAAAATTAGCTGTTAATGCAAATAAATTTATTATTAACTCTGAATATAACAATGTTTTAAATTTATTAAATAAATTGCAATTACAAATTATTAAATGGGGTTACAAAGATGATGATGATATTAAAATAACTAAAAAGAATACAAATAAATGGATTACTGAAATAGAAATTAATTACAATAATAAAATATTAAATTTTTCTTTACCATTTATAGATGCAGCCTCAATAGAGAATGCTATGAATGTGATAACTTGTAGTTTGTTATTAGGTCTATCACCACATGAAATACAATCTTCTATTTATCAGTGGGAAACCATTTCTATGAGGCTCGAGAGTGTACATGGCATTAATGGTAATATCATTATTAATGATTTCTATTCTAATGATATTTTATCGCTCAGTATTTCGTTGCAATATATGAGTCAAAAATATTCAAATAAAAAGAAAATAGTTTTTTTATCTGATATATTAGAAAGTGATGAAAATGTAGAAATATTATATAAAAAAATTGCTGATGAATTGACTAAAAACAATGTAAATGAGGTGTATACTATTGGTGATAATATAAGAAAATTGTCTGAATATTTCCCTTTTGTGAAAGGTCATTTCACTAATACAGAAGAATGTATTATGATGATAGAGCCAGATCAATGGAGCGATAGTATAATATTATTAAAAGGTGCTAGGAAATTTACTTTTGAGAAATTACTTCCTTTTTTAGTAGAGAATAATTCCTATGCAGAGTTTAGAGTTTCTCTAAATGCTATTCAGCATAATTATCAATATTTTCGTTCTATAATTTCTCCGAATACTGGTATTATTGCTATGGTAAAAGCTTTTGCCTATGGTTCAGGAGCAGAAGACATTTCATCTTTTTTAGAACAATTAGGAATTGACTATTTGGGAGTAGCTTTTTCTCATGAAGGATTAGCTCTTAGAAAAGCAAATATCAATTCACCTATTATGGTTATGAGTCCACATTTATCATCTTTAGAAATGTGTATGAAATATAATTTGGAACCAGAAATTTACAGTTTTCAAGCTCTCGAGCAGATGATACAAGTGATAAATGAATATTCTTTTTTAACTAAATTACCTTTTCCTATACATATAAAACTAGATACAGGCATGCATAGGTTAGGATTTATGCCAGAGGATTATGATAAATTATCAAATAGACTAAAACAAGTTAGTAATCTTTTGAAGGTATCTACAGTTTTTTCACATTTATCTGCTTCAGATATGCCAGAGTATGATGATTTTACCAGGTTACAAGCTAAAAGACTTTTTGACTTCACAGCAAAATTAGAGAAAGATTTATCATATAAAATAAAAAAACATATTTGTAATACTCATGGTGTAATACGATTTCCTGAATATCATTGCGATTATGTGAGAATAGGATTAGGATTATATGGCATTACCAGCATTAATGAAGTTAATAAAAAGCTCATGCCAGCAGTAGAATTAACTACCTTTGTCTCTCAGATTAGAAAAATAGATGCCAATGAATCTGTAGGATATAATCGAAAAGGTGTCTGCGACCATAATAGAGTAATAGCAACTATTCCAATGGGATATGCTGATGGCATTTTTAGAGAAATGGGTAATGGTCACGGACATGTAAAAATTAATAATAAATTCGCCCCCATTATTGGTGATATTTGTATGGATATGATGATGGCAGATGTTACTGATATATGGCCTAATATTAGTGAAGGTGATAAAGTTTTGATCTTTGGTGATGATATTTCTATTTTAGATTATGCTAAAACTAATAATACTATTCCTTATCAAGTGATGACTTCTATTTCACCTAGGGTTAAAAGATCTTATATTTACTTCTTTTAAAAATTTTATTGAATAAGACATTTAAGTAATAACTAATTTATTATTGTTAATGGTTATAAGTTATCAGCTAAAATAGGTGATATAGTAGCCCAAGAAGCTAGCTCTGTATTAATTAACGTGAGCGACACGCTGCACAAAGTAGCCTTATAGTCCTCATCAGTAACAAATTCTTCAAATCCTAAAGAAATCATAAAAGCAAATAACATAAAAAATTATGATAAAATGGCAGAATTATTTTCATTTCTATTTTTTATGCCATTTTTATGGATTTTTGCTATTTTTTAATTCCGATTTTATTATTTGGATTTTTCTTTTAAAAGTTTAGAAAAATTTTTAATGAAATTTAAAGTTTATCAAATACAAAACAGATAATTTAGAGTTTTGCCGGGAAACGAATAGCAAGGGGAGGGGGAGTGTAGGATATAGAATTAGGTAAAATTAAATAAATTTTTTTATTAATATAAGACAAGATTAATTCTATTTTTTTAATTTTGCTACATCATTAAAATGAAAATAGTTTATTATGAGTAAGTTATTTAGCCCATTCAGATTGAAAAATTTGGAATTAAAAAATAGAATAGCTATGTCGCCAATGTGTATGTATAGCGCTTCAGACTATGGCAAAATCACTGATTGGCATAGATTACACTATGCTACTCGTGCTATAGGTGGTGTAGGGCTTATCATTCAGGAAGCTACTGCAGTAGAAAAACGCGGCCGTATTACAGCTAATGATTTAGGCATTTGGGATGATATATTTGTATCGGATTTGAAACAATTTGTAGAACATATTCATTCCCTTGACTGTAAAATAGTCGTACAACTGGCTCATGCTGGGAGAAAATGTGAGGTAACTAACGAAACTATCATTGCTCCTAGTGCTATACAATGGAGTGAAAAGTATCCTATCCCCACAGAAATGACCAAAAAAGATATTAATGAAGTCATTACTGCTTTCACGCAGGCAGCTAATAGAGCTGTGCTAGCAGGTTATGATGCTATAGAAATACACGCAGCTCATGGCTATTTGATACATGAATTTTTATCGCCTCTATCAAATCATAGATTAGATGAATATGGAGGTAATACAGTAAATAGAACTAGATTATTAAAAGAAATATTAATAGAAATCAAAAAAATCATTCCGAGTAATATGCCAATTTTCATTAGAGTTTCTGCTACAGATTATATAGAAGGTGGACTAAATATTGATGAAACTTTAGCAATAATAGATATTATAAAAGATCTCATAGATATAGTGGACTGCAGCTCTGGTGGATTATTATCACCTAGAATAGATCTATATCCTGGATATCAAATCGGCTTCGCAGAAACAATAAAGAAATATTTTAATATTTCTACAGCTGCAGTAGGATTGATAACTACGCCAGAGATGGCTGAAGAAATTATCGGTAATCAAAGAGCTGATTTAGTTTTGCTGGGACGTGCACTATTGAGACAACCATATTGGCCAATGTATGCTGCACATATTCTAAAAGCTGATTTCACTTATCCTACTCAATATATCAGAGGTAAATATTAATTCATTTACTCAATTCATCAATCAATTTTTTGAATTTTTCTATTTGATCTTTTTCTGTCCATTGCTTCTCTATAATGTAAGTATGATACGATTTAGAATCATATTGCTCTGTAGTTATCATTGTTATAGCTTCATCGATATTATTAAACAAAAAATTTCTATCAAAGGCAAACTCAGCACCGTAAAAATTATTTACTACTGGCTTAATGCCTTTAGCCATTGCTTCTAAAATATTGAATGGATGACCTTCACACACACTAGTAGATAATAAATAATCTTTGTCATCCAACCATTCATTAATATCATTAACCCAGTCATAAAAAATTACATTCTGCTCTAAATTCATATTTTTGATAGATTGCTTAATATATTTTTCGTAAACAAGATCAGTGAAATTGCCTGCTATATGTAGCATATACTTATCATCTTTCAACAATAATTTTCTCAATATTTCTAATGCAAAATGTAAATTTTTCATAGGAGTGATATGAGATACCCACGCTATATTATACCCATGCGAATGTTGAAAAAAGCTCAATCTATCTATATTTATGCCATTAGGAATTAATTTTATTATATTATCTTCAAAATCCAAATTTCTTTCTTTAAGAATATTTGTAATATAATTATTTACAATAACTAAATTATCTACTTTACCCCACTCTATTAATAAAGGATAAAAATCAAAAGCTTCATAACGATGAAGACGGATAAAAAGTTTTTTAGAGCTTGATTTCAAATAGCTAGCAGCTATTGCATTTTCATTAGCCCATTCTACCCAAATAATATCAGCCCATTTCAGAGCTTTTTTTAATTTTTTGTTTGTTATTTTTTGAATTAATTTGTAAAAATTTTTATTAATTATTTGGTTTTTTAGAGCTTTAGATAAAATTTTTTGAAAACGAACATATTTTCTAGGTATTACAATTTTTTTAACCCAATAATCATTATTTATCCCTTTTATAATAGGATCTAAAAAATCATCCTCGTCTTGATTAACAACTATAGCAAGTTTAATTTGATTTTTAGCAAGCTCAATTCTTTCCTCTGTCCATTGTATTTTTTGAAAAATATGTTGTTTAAAGTCATCCTTTTGTGATTTTTTATATATAGTAGAATACAATTTTTTTGCTTTTTTATAATCTCCATTAAAAAAATATACATCAGCTAATATTTCAAATAATTCCTTGTCAAAGTCATTCACTCTCAAATAATTTAATATGATTTTTTGTGCAAAAGAATATCTATTTATTTCAATATATTTTTTAGCATAGGTAATAGTTTCCTCCCTTGACAAAAACTGATTTTTTAATGCATCTTTTAATTCCATAATTTTAAAAGTATCTAATAGAATAATTGAGTAAAATTAATAATTTTTTCAAAAAATAATAAAACGAGATGATAACGAGAAAATAATGGAAACTTATAATAAATATTAAAATAATTAGTATGATATTTTTAAAAATATTATTTTTTATGTTTTTTTTGAATATTAATGAAAGTTTTGTTTTTATCAATAATATAAATTTTGGGCAACAGAATAAAGAATTATTTGAACAAATTTGTAGAGAGTAATGTTAAAAAGGGTTGAGGGAGTGGGGATAAAGGGTTTGTTAAATATTTAAACAATGTTTAAGAATTTATATGCTTATATTTTAAAAATATATTACCTTTGCAACAAAATTTTAAATATGAAAGATATAGTTTCAAACCTCCAAGAGCACCTCTCACAGGGCAAACAACTCAACTTAGAATTCCTCAACAATCTCTACAATAAGATGAAACTCCAAGGCAATGACGTAGTCGATTATCAACATCTAAAAGCTCAAAGCGTCTCTCCACAATGTCCTAATTGCAAAAGTATACATATCAAGAAAAATGGTCATCAGCAAGGTCAGCAAATGTATAAATGCAAAAAATGTGGTAAAAACTTCCGTGAAACTACTGGCACCTTTGTTTATTACTTACATAAAAAAGAATTAATGTTGGACTACATTCATCTGATGCTCGAGGGTAAAACCTTACGTGAATGCTCTAAAGAACTTCGTATTTCTCTACCTACCAGCTTCGAATGGCGACATCGCATTCTATCTGCTCTGAGAAGCTTCGAAAATAATGTAAACTTCTTTGGCATTATGGAAATAGATGAACTGTTATTGAAATATTCAGAGAAAGGGCGCAGATATAAAACTTTAGAAGAATATCTATTAGCTCAAGAGCTAAAAACTCACAATGTAGCTGTACTATCTATGATAGATAGAAGTGGCAATATGCTCTGCAAATTAACGGGTTTAGATAATGTAAAGCGAGATCAGATAGATAAAATATTATTAGCTAGGATATCTAAAAATGCTGTGATTTGCTCGCCTGATAATGAAGAATTCAAGAATTTGAAGACGCAGAGCATAAAAGATAAAACTATAATTACTAAAAGGACCAAGAAGTATGGACAGCATGGTTTATCGATAGTGAAGGACAAGGAAAATGATTTTGCAGGATGGATAAATGGTACCTTTAGAGGAGTGGCTACGAAGTATTTGCAGAGCTACATAATGTGGTACGTGGTGAAGCACAAATATTTATTGAACAGAGTGATAGAAGACATAGGTAGGATGTTGAATTTAGCAGCGTCAGACTGGGAGGCGTGGTATGTGTATGTGAGGTTGAAATCACAGCATAGGGAATGTTTAACATAAATATTATTCAATTACTTATGACCCTAACATCTCTTTAATTTATTTGAACATTTTTATTTTAACAATAAGATTATTTATATGAGTTGCAAATAATTCTATATGCTATTCAGTATTGTTTTAAAAAATTGTAACCTCCTAAATTTAAGTTTATTAATTTAATTACCTTAGAAGTAAAAAATAAAAATAGAAAAAATAAGACTGTAACTTTTATTGATAAAAAAAGCGGAGAGAGGGGGATTCGAACCCCCGATACCCTTTGCGAGTATCGCAGTTTAGCAAACTGCTGGTTTCAACCGCTCACCCATCTCTCCGTAAATTTTTTTGCAAATTTACAAAAATAATTTCAATAAAAAAATATTTAATTAATTTTTTATTGGTTTATAGTGCAATTGTGTACTATAATCTTTTATTAAAAGTACTATTTCATTATAGTTAGTCTCTTTTAAAGGTTTTAAGTCATAAGACAATGTCAAGTTTACTTGCTTTTTACCAGTTGGTATAGTGTTACTATTTGGTTGTAAAACTAAAACTGCTTTTGGTGGTAGTGATTTCATCAATGCTCCATTCCAAATTAAAGCAAATTCTGGTATATTTTTATTCCCTGTAAAAGAAATTTTAATTTTCAAAATATCGTTTTCTATCCATACATTTTCTATCTTATAAAAAGGCTTATAATCAGCCATTTCCATAGTATTAGATTTTATCACTTCTTTATTATTCTGTTCCATTTCTACTATCTTTTGTGCTTTACATGAAACAAACAATAATAATAGCAAATTTAAATACAATATTTTTTTCATTTTTCTTATTTTTGGTCAAAATTATAATATTTATTTTAATTGGATAAAAGATGCTAAAAAAACTTGTGATAAATGAGAATAAAATAATAATTTTTTAAATTCAAAAAATTTAAAAATTTAATAATATTAATTTTCCCATTATTAAAATATAGGTGAATTTTATTTAAATTTGTTCAATTATAACTTCTTATATATTAAGCTATACAGATATTTTATTTAATTGCATTTGATCTTTTACTTGATTAATAAAATCAACAGTTTTTTCATTACCCACATAAATACCAGATATAGAATTTACATTTTTCAAAATATAATAAAATTCATCCCAACTATCATCATCTATGTCATTATTCGGTATAATAAAAAAATCTATACCTCTAAAATCTTGATGTAAATATTTATTATCTACATAATTTGACAAAAAGAAATATTCATCATCATTATAAAAAAATGAAAAAATTGGGAAATCTACTATTTTATTTTTAATTATTAAACTCAAATATGGTTGCTGAGCTATCCTAGTAACAAGATGATTTTGTAAAATTATAGAAGCTTTGTAATCAGTTATATGCCATTGAATTAGATATATTTTGTTACCATTACTCTTATCAGCTTTTGTAATGAAAATATTTTTCTTAGACATATATTGCAATTTAAAATAATATAAAAAATTATTTTTAGATAAATCCTAGATCTTCTAGTAAATATTTAATATCAGGTTCTTTACCTCGAAAATCAAGATACATTTGCTCTGCATCTTTTTTACCACCAGGAGCCAAAATAGTTTGTCTAAATTTATTTGCAACATCTTTATTAAAAATATCACCTGTTTCTATAAAAGCATGATATGCATCACAGTCTAGTACCTCACTCCATAGATAGCAATAATATCCAGCAGAATAGCCTCCAGAGAAAATATGATTAAAATAAGTGGAACGATAACGAGGCTTTATCTCAGGTATCAGACCAATTTTGTCCATTGATGCTTGCTCAAAAGCTCTTACGTCCAAATCATTAACTTCTGTTAAAATATGATAATCCATATCTAAGTATGAAGCTGCTAAAAATTCAGTTTTGGCAAATCCTTGATTGAAATATTTTGAATTTTTAATTTTTTCAATTAAACTATCTGGTATTAACTCTCCAGTTTTATAATGTTTGGCATAAAGTTTTAACATTTGTGGCTCAAAAGCCCAATGTTCTAATATCTGGGATGGTAATTCTACAAAATCTCTTGGCACATAACCAGATAACCTTTTATAAGTAACATCAGAAAAGAAACCTTGCAAAGCATGACCAAATTCATGGAAAAAAGTTTCTACATCATCCATAGATAATAAACTAGGATTATCTCCCACAGGTTGGGGGAAATTATATGCAATACTTACTAATGGAGTAATATTTTTATTATCTTTACGGTACTGATCTCTGAAACTAGTGGTCCAAGCTCCACCTTGTTTATTGTTTCTAGTATAATAATCTAAATATAAAATAGCAAGGTGAGAACCATCATTATCTATTACTTCATAAACTTCTACATCAGGATTATAAACAGATATATTTTCTGATTTTTTAAAAGTAATACCATATAATTTATTAGATAAAGTAAAAACAGCATCTCTCACTACATTTAAACTAAAATATGGTTTTAAATTATTTTCATCTAAAGCATATTTATTATTACGAATTTTTTCTGCATAATACCACCAATCATAATATTTTAATTTAAAAGTATCACCTTCATTATTAATAACTTTTTGCATTTCATCACGTTCCAATTTAGCTTTTGCAATGCTAGGACTCCAGATTTGATCAAGTAAATTAAAAACTTTCGTTGGATTTTTAGCCATTCTATCTTCTAAAACATAATCTGCATATGTTTTATACCCTAATAAATTAGCTTTTTGTAAACGTAAATTTAAAATTTCCTTAATTAAATTTTTATTATCATTTTCGTTATCATTGTCTCCACGCATTAAATACATATCATAGAGTTTTTTTCTTAATTCACGATTAGGACAATATTGCAAAAAAGGAATCATTACAGCTTTATCAGTAGTATAAACCCATTTACCCTGCATATTACGCTCATTAGCAATCTTTTCACCAGTAGCTATGAGACTTTCTGGCATTCCATTTAATTCATCTTTATTATTTATAACCAAGACATTATTGTTGTTATCTTTTTGTACATTCATCCCAAAATTAAGTGTCAATACTGATAATCTTTGATTAATATCTTTAAGCTTTTGCTTGTCAGAATCATTTAATAAAGCACCCGCTCTCACAAAATCTCTATAATATAATTCTAAAGTTCTTTTTTGTTCATCATTTAATCCTAAATTATTGATTTTTTCATAAAGAGATTTTATCTTCTTAAAAAGTTTATCATTTAATAATATTTCATCATTATGTTTAGATAATAATGGAAAAATTTCTTGTGCTACTTGCTCTAAAGTATCATTATAGTTGGCCTCGATCAAATTAGAAAGTATAAGGGCTAGCTCATTAAGCTTTTCACCAGAGTTATCTAATCTAACAATACAATTTTCGAAAGTCGGCTCACTTTTATCATTAATGATTTTTTCTATTTCTTTGTTATGCATATCCATCGCCTCGATAATTGCAGGCTTGAAATCATCAGCATGAATTATATCAAATGGTGGTGTACTATATGGAGTATCCCATTCTTCTAATAAAGGATTTTTTGCATTTTTACAACTCATAATACTTAATATTAAAATTAATAATGTAAAAATTGTAAATAATTTTTTCATAATAGTAAAATTTTTTTATGTGAGGACAAAATTAAATAAAAATATTAATTATAAATATAATTTTTTATAAAATCAATTTCAATAAAAAAATTCTTAGACAAAATTTAATAACTGTAAATGCAATTTTAATAAAAGATGAGAGTAATTAATTAAAATTAAGTAAAAATTGATTAATGAATAGGAAAAATTTAAAACTTAATAATTTTAATACAATATTAGTTATTAGTTGTTTTTATTAATCCAATCAATAGAGAATCATTTCTGAATAATTAAGGTACAAAATAAATTAACCAAAGAATATAGTGTTAATTTTAAAAGAAAAGGAGAAAGATAAATATAAAGGAGAGGGAAGGGGTTGTAAAATATAATTTTTGTTTAAATTTTTATATGTCATATTTTAAAAATATATTACCTTTGCAACAAAATTTTAAATATGAAAGATATAGTATCAAACCTCCAAGAGCACCTCTCACAAGGCAAACAACTAAATTTAGAATTCCTCAATAATCTCTACAATAAGATGAAACTCCAAGGCAACGACGTAGTCGATTATCAACATCTAAAAGCTCAAAGCGTCTCTCCACAATGTCCTAATTGCAAAAGTATACATATCAAGAAAAATGGTCATCAGCAAGGTCAGCAAATGTATAAATGCA
>JAPXMM010000069.1:0-13359 GCA_033809015.1 Bacteroidales bacterium | reverse complement strand
TAGTGATTCTACTGTAAATGATGTCGGCGATGAAGCTTTGATTTATAAAAGAAATTTTAGGAATAATCTTTCAGTAGCTGTTTGTGAAAATAGAGCTAAGGGTATTAAGATTTTAATAGAAAAATATCCACATTTAGATGTCATTTTATTAGATGATGCTATGCAACACTTGAGAGTAAAACCTCATTTACAATTATTACTTTCAGACTATTCCCATCCTTTTTATCATGACCATTTATTTCCTGTAGGCAAACTTCGTGAACCTAAATCATCATATAAAAAAGCAGATGCTATCATTATTACTAAATTTCCTACTATTTTTTCACCTATCTTATATGATAGTGTTATTCAATCTTTTCAAATACAACCTCATCAAAAATTATTTATTAGTTATATATTTTATAAAAATTTTATACCAGTGTTTGATGAGACTCTAAATAATAATTTCGAAAATAAAACTCCCTATGCTATTTTTGTTTTTACAGCTATTGCTAATACACATGGGTTAGATGAATATCTGCTTTTAATGTGCAAAGATTTAGTTAGATTTTATTTTGCAGATCACCATCAGTTTACTGAAAAAGATGTAATGAAGCTTATAAAATCATTTAATGATTACCCTTCTAGTAATAAAATTATTGTAACTACAGAAAAAGATATCCCAAGGTTAGAACATCCTTCAATTAAAAAATTTTTATTAGATTTGCCAATATTTTATTTGCCAATTGATGTTAGATTTCATCAAAATGCACATTTGAAAATTAATTACGATAAATATATTTTAGATTATGTTAGACAAAATCAAGCAAACAACAGAATTTCTCAAAAGTAAAGTAAATTTACAACCTGAGATAGCAATAGTATTAGGATCTGGATTAGGTAATCTAGGTAATGAAATCAATCCTACTATGGTCATACCTTATAAAGAAATACCCAATTTCCCAGTTTCTACAGTCATGGGACATTCTAGCAACTTAATCTTTGGAACTCTAGAAGGAAAAAATGTTGTAGCTATGCAAGGACGTTTCCATTATTATGAAGGCTATACTATGCAGGAAGTGGCTTTCCCTATTAGAGTTATGAAAGCTCTCGGTGTCAAGTATTTATTTCTCTCTAATGCAGCTGGAGGTATGAATCCCGATTTTAATGTTGGTGATATTATGATTATTAACGATCATATTAATTTTATGGGTACTAACCCACTTTTAGGACCAAATATTGATGAGCTTGGACCTCGTTTCCCAGATATGAGCGAGGCTTATAATAAAAAACTCATTGACTTAGCTATGAAATGTGCTAATAAATTAAATATCAATGTTAAACAAGGCGTTTACATTGGAGTCACTGGTCCTACTTTCGAAACTCCTGCAGAATATAGATTCTTTAGAATTATAGGAGCTGACGCAGTAGGTATGTCTACTGTTCCAGAAGTGATAGCTGCTGTGCATAGTGATTTACCAGTATTTGGCGTTTCTATTATCACTGATCTCGGTGGGTTTGATAATATTCAACCTATATCTCATGAGGAAGTGCTAAAAGCAGCAGATGCTGCTGAACCCAAGCTATCTGCTATCATCAAAGCTATGCTTAGAGAATTATTGTAAATATGCTTTTAAAAGTTTTTTCTGCTGCTATTTATGGCATTGATGCCATTATAGTTACAGTAGAAGTGGATTTAGCTCCTGGTAATAAAACTTTTATTTCAGGGTTACCTGATAATGCTATTAAAGAAAGTCGTAATAGAATTGAACCTGCTATTATTAATAGTGGATTTCCTTTTCCTGGTAAAAAGATTACTATTAATTTTGCTCCTGCAGATATTAGAAAAGAAGGATCGCATTATGACCTTCCCGTTTCTTTAGGCATTTTAGGAGCTAATAAACAAATAGTTAACGTAGATTGGTCTCAATATCTCATCGTTGGTGAACTTTCTTTAGATGGTTCTATTTTGCCTGTACATGGCATTTTGCCTATTGCTATAAAAGCACGAAATAATAATTTCCCTAATTTAATTATTCCTAAAGCTAATGTTAGTGAAGCCTCTGTTGTCGAAGGTATCAATATCTATGGTTTTGAAAAATTATCTGAAGTTGTAGAATTTTTTCATGGAAATTATTTACCTCTTTACGATGTAGATGTAAATAATACAAAATATGAACCTACTTGGGATCCTCTATTAGATTTCGCTGATGTCAAAGGGCAGGAAAATGTGATAAGAGCTATGGAGATAGCTGCTGCTGGACGTCATAATATTCTGATGATAGGACCTCCTGGTGCTGGAAAAACTATGATGGCTAGACGATTACCTACTATTATGCCTCCTATGACTTTCGAAGAAAGTTTAGAAACTACTCAAATATATTCTGTCGCCGGGAAAATTAAAAATAATGAAGGACTTATTAGAGAGAGACCTTTCAGGGCTCCACATCATACTATTAGTGATGTAGCACTAGTAGGTGGAGGTGCTATTCCTAAACCTGGCGAAATTTCTCTAGCTCATAATGGAGTCTTGTTTTTAGATGAATTACCTGAATTTAAAAGATCTGTTTTAGAGGTACTACGTCAACCTTTAGAAGATCATTTAGTCACTATTAGTCGTGCAAAATATGCCACTGTTTTTCCAGCTAATTTTATGCTCGTAGCTGCTATGAATCCCTGTCCTTGCGGTTTTTATAATCATCCAGAAAAACAATGTACATGCGGACAAGGAGCTATTAAAAAATATTTAAGTAAAATATCCGGTCCTCTATTAGATCGTATAGATATTCATATAGAGGTCGTTCCATTAGTTTTTAAAGAATTAGCTTCTACTAAAAACACGCATAGTTCTAATGATATTAGAGCAAATGTAATGAAGGCTTATGAGATTCAAAAAGATAGGTACCAAAATTTACCTAAAATATATTCTAATTCCCAACTTCATTCTAGATTGATCAAAAAATATTGCCCAGTGCAGGATGAGGGAATGATTTTATTGAAAAATGCTATGGAGAAATTGTCTCTTTCAGCCAGAGCTTATGATAGAATACTTAAATTAGCACGTACAATAGCAGATTTAGATGATTCAGAAATTATTAAAGCATATCATTTAGCTGAGGCGATTCAATATAGAACTTTAGATAAAAATAATTGGGGCTTATGATTTAGTTTGATTATAAATAAAAAAGCCGTATTTTTTAATACGGCTTTTTTTATTATTTGTATTAGTTATTAGAATTCCCATAAATCGTGCTCAAAGATAAATATATCATTTTTGATTCTATCACTTTCTAATAGAGCATCTAATCCAGTAGCATAAGCATTGATATATCTATCATACACATTAGACTCTTTAATGATGTAGCTATTAAACATTCTTTTAGCAAAAGCATCATCATATGTAATCCTTTGTCCATCATTTTTCCTATTAAAAAACTCATAGCGTACTAGATAAGGCCTTAAATCATTAAAATATATCCAAAATAATGGTCTAGTTCCTTTTTCAGTAATTCCATCAAGTTCATATTCAACCATAAGTGGCAATATACCAATAATACGACATTCGAGTACAGATCGTTGTTTATCAAAAATCCAATCTTCTTTTAGACGATATCTGGTTACTGTAGATGGATCAAATTCACTTACTATGACAGTATCACGCTCTTCACCAGTGAAAGGATCATAAGTTTTTGTTTTTTCTTCTTTTCTAATAATGTTTTGTACAGCTTCTTTAGTCAATGGAACTTTGAAATCATCAGATTCAGGATTATAAGGAGTTATACCACCTTCTTGAATACCTATCATTATAACAGACATCAGATTATAACGTCCATTAGTTGGTTGCATAGGATAGTAAAAAGGTTGATTTATCTTTTCCCTCATATCAATTTCACGCCATATTCTTGTAGCATAGAATACATCAGATTCATGAATGTATTGATATGGTACTGGCACTCTATTAGTTAAATCTGTTTTTTCATAAGCTCCATCTACTGGTGCCTGAAAAACTTGAGCTTTTAAACTCGTTAAGCATACAATTAGGAATAAACCTAAAAAACTTAAATATTTCATATTTATAAATTTTCTTAACCTGTTATTCTCAAGGATACAGTAGGCAATGTCCTCACGCTACCATCTGGTCCTTTAGCTTTGATATCTTCTACATAGAATCTAGAGCCACGTCCAGATTTTTGTACAATATTAATAACATCTTGAGTAAACCTAAAGCCATTTACTGGTTGTCCAAGTAGATCTCCTGCCGGTGATTTATATGTAAAACTGTAAGAAATAACATCAAATCTTAGATCAAAATCAAAGTTTTCAATTACAGCGGTTACATATGGATTAGCTAGTAATTCAGTTTTAGTATAATTACCACCAGGTTTACCTGCTACATAAGCTATAGGAGAAGGTACTCTTTTAACACGGAATTTAGCACTTCCCATTGTCATCACCTTACCATTCATTTCTGCAGATACATTTATAGTAGCTTCTGTACCCTGTTGCACTTTTACTATATATTTACCATTACCTTGAGGTATAATATTACCATTAGTTATGCTAGCTCGCACCCTATCATTAGGTACACCAGGCACAGATATAGACACAGGATTATCTACACCTATATAGAATACATTCATTTTATCAGCAGATACAGTAGCTGTAGGAGACATCACAAAATATTCTTCTTTAAACCAATATGTTTGCACAGCTCCTGATTGACTTTTTATTGTTATAGTACCACCAAACTTTTTATTACCTGGTGAGCCAGCAGGTATTTTTAATATACCACGACCACTATCACCTTCTAGTTTAGTAACATTCCCAAGAACTTTCATATTTACGGTATCTACATCATCACCGATTAAAATTTCTGGGTTTTGACGCGAGTCATATGCAGCCACAAATATCTCAGCCTCATATTCTCCTCCTGCAACTACAATATTAGACTTCGGTACTACTTTCACACCTACTCTATCAAAAGTAAAGTCTTCGGCACTAACAGCAGAATATAATTGAGCTACAACATCAGCTTCCATATTTCTAACTTCTAGAATAAGTTTATTCAAAATTACAATATCAGCTGCTAAGATAGTATGATAAAAATTAGTCATTTCCCAATTTAATTGCTGATCGCCTTCTATAGTAGGATACATTTTATTCTCAATATCTAATCCCAATTTCACCTTATCTGAGTATTTGCCAAGTAATTCTATCATTTTTTTGCGAAAACTGACAAGTTTATTTTTTAATTCTCTAGCTTTGCCACCACTACCATCTTGAGAATCACCTATAAAGAAATGTGTAGGAGCATCGAAATTATCTCTACCTTGCACATCTCTTAAATTTATTTTTTTAGCCTCTTCTATTGGAATGCCATCAGTTACAGAGATTACTTCAGCTTTTAAATTTTCTATATATGTTACTAACTCATCAGCTTCTTTTTTAACTACCAATGCTTTATCATAATTATCTTTTACTTTCTCAGGAGTCAAAGCATAAGCTTTTTCAAACATAGCATAATTGCCTTGTACTTTATCATAAAAGATTCTATTAGTTTCCTCGATACTATCATTAACTATGATAAATGCATCTAGGATATCTTTGGATACATTTAATGCTAACATTGCTGTGAGCACTAAATACATCATTCCTATCATTCTTTGTCGCGGGGTTTCCGCACAATTTTTTGCACCCATCTTTTAAACTCCTTTATTTTATTTATTAATACTCATTGCAGCTAACATATTACCATAAATGGTATTAAGAGACTGCAAGTTTTGTGTTAATTTTTGTGTTTGAGACTTGTATTCTTGTATAGAAACAAGCATTTCTTGTACATTATTAGTAAAACCTTCTATTCCTTGACCAAAATTCTCTACTTTAGTTAATTGAGCTTGTATTTCATTTATTTGAACTTCATAGATAGAATTTAAAGCAGAGAGATTTGTTGTGATTTTTTCAAATTGTTCACTTAATTTAGCATTATCAAAACCTTGTAAATCTAGTTTAGATGTAGTATTTACAAGTTTTTCTGAAGATTCAATATATGCTTTAGCAAGCTGATTAGTACTATTAGCAGCATTCTGGATTGTTTCGGTGTAAACTTTATTTGCATTAGCTGTTTCTTGCATACTATTAGCACTATCTTCAGAAGCTTGAGATAATTTTTGAAAATTAGATACAATATTTTTTAAATTATCAGCAAATTCGAGATTTGCTCCAATAACTTTAGCAGTTGATTCTTTTGTTTGTAAGTAAGTTTGATTAAGTTCAGATACAGTATTAGCAGTAGTATTTAAGTTAGTAACGAAATTATCTGTAGCTGTAGTTGCATCTGCTAGGCCAGAGAGTTTTTTTGCATTTTCACTTAAATTTTTCATACCTTCAGCGAGGCTTTCGATAAGTTCTGGACCTATTTTAGCTTCTTCAAGCATTTTATCTAATTTTTGTGTAACACTATCTTTAATTTGTATTTCTCCACCCACACCTATAGTTTCTGTAGCTCTACGAGATTCAATCTTTTTAAGCATTTCCTCATCCATAGGTTCATTTGGGTGATAATATCCCCATAACTCTGGATATACTAGACTCCAATCTGGAATAACTGGTTGCTCTTCAAATGCTGAAAAGAAAAAGATGATAGACTCTGTTATCATACCAATACTAAGCATTACAGTAGCTCCTGGCCAGTGAGTAATTTTAAAAAGTGCACCTAAAATAACAAGAGAAGCACCAATACCGTACAATTTGGTCATAAAGTTTTTGTACGCGTTACTTTTTACAATTTTGTCTAAAAAACTCATAACTTTTAATTTTTTAATTTTTTAATTTTATTTTTAATTAGTTGTTTTATTTTAACGATAAACATTTGATGACATTGGACCATCATCTTTATGACGACCTAAATATGTTTGCACATTCCTAAATCCAATATATGAAGTAGCAGTATCTTGATACTCATAATCACGAGTACTCACTTGCATATAAAAGCTTATATCTTTCCAACTGCCACCTCTAATAACTTTTCTTTTTAATACAGGTGGATCAGATTCCTTAGCTTCGTATGTATAATCCATATTCAAGTCATGAGCATACTGATATGTAGATGGATCAAAAGCATTATTAGTCCATTCAGCCACATTACCAGCCATATCGTATAATCCATAATCATTAGGAGAATAATGTGCTACTATGACTGTATGCAAACCACCATCATCTACATAATTACCTCTTAACGGTTTAAAATTAGCTAAGAAACAACCATTATAATTACGTGTATAAGGACCGCCCCATGGATACGGACTTAACTGTAATCCACCTCTAGCAGCATATTCCCATTCAGATTCAGTAGGTAATCTAAAATCATTTACATATGCACTACCACTTTTAGATAAATAACTATTTAAATAATTAGTACGCCAGATAGAAAATGCTCTAGCTTGTTTCCAATTAACGCCAACAACAGGATAATTGTCATAAGCAGGATGCCAGAAATAGCTCTGTGTCATTGGTTCATTAAATGAATAAGTAAAATCATGAATCCAACAAAGAGTATCTGGAAAAACATTAATAACATCTTTTTTAACATATACTGAGCGGTCTTTATAGCCTTGAGGACGATTTGCCCATGTAGGCATATTTACATTATCAGTTTGATCACTAGTAAGTGGGCTATCCCAATTTTTAGCAGCAGCAGCACGATAATCTATCCAATAATATTCATAATTCCATTTACGAACATCAAATTGTTTTTTACGGAAAAATCTCTCGTGCTCTGGCAAATACATATCTGCAAGAGCTTCTCTTTCTTCTTGTCCTTCCCAGTTAATTTTAGTTTTCCAATTAATAGCTGGTGGAAATAATTCCTCACCATATTCATTTTGAGTAATTAAATGCTCTTCATTAATTTCTCCTAAAATAGTATGAGCTATAGAGTCTCTAACCCAATACACAAATTGTCTATATTCATTATTAGTAATTTCAGTCTCATCCATATAAAAAGCTTGTAAGGAAACAACCTTATTAGTTTGGATTTGATTATATGGCACATCCTGATCACTTTGGCCCATAATAAATGAACCTAAAGGAATAAATACCATACCATAAGGAGCTGGTTGATACCACATCGGACGATCTCTTACACCTACTAATTGTCCTCTATCTGAAGTATCACATGCAGTAGAAACAATTGATATTAAACAAACTGCCACTGCGCTTTTTAAGATTGCTCTTGATGTTTTTATATTCATTTTTATCATTATTTTTAATTTAATCAATTAAACGTAAAAAATTTAATTAAGGTTACATTCTTATAAGTATCTAACATTTCTATGCCCTTGTTTATATGTTTTCTTTTCAATCAAAAAACAATAATTTATGAATACTTCATGACTACCAGAGCTCACTTTGTGTCTGCCGATAGCAGAAGTAGTAAAATCATAAGAATATCCAAAAGAAAGTGGAGCAAGTCCTTGATTAGGACTATTAGCAAAAGGTTGTGCACCTACATTTAGCATAACTGCATCTTGTACTCTGTATCCTAGTCCAGCCCACACCATTCCTTGATAATACATTTGTACATTTATATCATATTGAGCAGAAACAAAATCAGTTTTTATTAATGCAGATGGTCTAATTTCGAACTGATCATTATTAAGAGGAAATATATAACCACCTGTTAAGAAATAATGTCTTTTTAGTTTTAAATTAGAAACATCTGATAACTGAGCTGAAGACTGTATTAGATTAAGACTAGAAATACCAACCCAAAATTGATTTGGTTTTAATAAAAAAGCTCCTAAGTCAGCATCTATTACCATATCCGATTGATTACTCCTTTGCATTAACAATGGATCATTGTCTTCAAGTGGATTTAATAATGAAAAATCTAACCCTTTATCGAGAAAATGAACATTGAAACCAACACCAAGGACAAAATCTCGTATATAAAAATTATAAGAGTATCCAATTTTAACTCCTGTATTATTTTCGAACCCCAACTTATCATTATATACTATGAGATTTAGTCCACCATGAATTGGTTTAATATAAGCATCTACAGCTAAAAGCATTGTTCTAGGATTAACATTATATTCCTTACCATTTACAACCTCACTGAAGCCCAACCATTGATTTCGATATAGAGCTGTTGCACAAATTGAATTTTTAACTCCAGCAAAACCAGGATTATAAGCATTAAAATTCTGAAAATAATGAGTGAACTGTGCCTCTTGCTGTGCTTTCAAAAAGGTATTTGATAATAGGAAAATTAAAAATATTGTTATGAATGATAAACTTTTTTTCATAATTCTAAATTTGACTGTAAAATTATATAATTTTTTTTAAATACAAAAATTTTAAAAAATAATATTTTTTTCATTTATAATATCCCTTTTTATTAAAAATTAAAATTACATTGCAAAAATAAATAAAATTTTAAAAAGACAAAATTTTTTTTTCAATATTAAAAATAATTTAATATTCTTTTTAAAAGAGATTTCCATAATATAAATTTTTAAAATTAGGCGTTTTATTAATAAGTAAATTATTACTTTGAATTTACTGGGAATAACTATATTTATTAAAACTTTAATTTAGCTTTTAATATAATTCTCTTATAAATTCTTTTTTTAACTATTTAACTATGATAAGAAAGAAACAAAGAAAAAATATTTTTGGGTAAAATGAGGGATATTTTTTTGAAGAATTACATTTGCAAATTAAAAGTGAAATATATATGAAAACCTAAAGAATGTTTCCTATCTATCTGCTATTGAGCAGTTTAAACAATCATATATTTTTTGTTTAAAATAAGCAATGATACTTAATCAATAATATTAATATGTTTTAAATCAATATTAATATATATTTTATAGAAATATTATTTAAAAATTTGATTTTTAATCATTTTTCTTATAATTTATAATTAGAAAAGTATAAATAGCAATTAATTTAACTAATTATATCATAGATTATTTTAAACTTTTATAAAAATCCACTGTTTAAATGATTTGATAAAAACATATGCTTTATTCGGGCAATTGATGAATTACCACTACAAATTTGTTAACAAATTATTCCCAAATTGGACATTAATTCGAGTCAAAAACTAATATTG
Source organism: Bacteroidales bacterium (assembly GCA_033809015.1). Taxonomy (GTDB): domain Bacteria; phylum Bacteroidota; class Bacteroidia; order Bacteroidales; family DTU049; genus DTU049. The sequence goes on along the minus strand of JAPXMM010000069.1, from coordinate 3,260 downwards.
GAGTATTCTATTATTAAAAAATTCTTAGCAAAATTATTATCTAAAGGCATATTTCAATAATTTATAAAATTAATATTATACTATAATGAAAACTTACATAATTTTATTAATTTTGCAAATTAAATTTTTTTGATTAGGAGCAGAAAAAATGGCTAATGAAAATATAATAATAGAAGGAGCTAGAGTAAATAATTTAAAAAACATATCATTAGAAATACCTTTACATAAACTAATAGTTTTCACAGGATTAAGTGGTAGTGGAAAATCTTCATTAGCTTTTGACACTATTTTTGCTGAAGGACAGCGAAGATATATGGAAACATTTGGAGCATATGCCAGACAATTCGTTAGTATGTTTGATAGACCAGATGTAGATAATATTACAGGCATACCACCAGTAGTAGCTATAGAGCAAAAAACTATTTCACAAAATCCTCGTTCTACCGTTGGAACAGTTACTGAAATATATGATTATTTACGATTATTATACGCTAAAGTATCCACAGCTTACTCATATATGACAGGCAAACCAATGTTACAGTTATCAATAGACGAAATTATTCAAAAAATATTAGAAAAATTCAAAGGAGAACATGTTCATATATTAGCTCCCTTAGTAAAAGCACGTAAAGGACATTACAGAGAACTTTTCGAAAGATATGCTAAGCTTGGGTTTGAGCAAATGAGGATAGACGGTAAATTAACTACTATCAAACAAGGTATGAAACTCGAACGTTATCAAACTCATGATATAGAACTATGGATAGATGAAGTAGATATAAATTCAACTAAATTAAAAAGATTAAAAAATAGTATTGATCTAGCTCTCAAGTATGGTGGTGGTAATTTAATAATATTGCATAATGATACACCTACTTACTACTCAAAAAATTTAATGTGCGAAGATACTGGAATTTCATATCCACTGCCAGAACCGAATACATTTTCTTTCAATTCACCGTATGGTGCTTGCCCGACCTGTAGAGGATTAGGTTATGTGAGCGAGATAAATATTGATAAAATTTTCCCAGAAAGAAGGAAAAGTGTCAGAGAGGGCGGCATAGCTCCATTTGGCGAATACAAAAATAATTGGACTTTTAGGCAATTAGAAATTATCTTACAAAAATATGATCTCACATTGGATGATCCTATAGAAACATTTTCTGATGAAGTAATTCAAACGTTATTATATGGTACTGATGAGATAATAAAAGTTAATTATAAAGATATCGGTATCACATCTGATTATCAACTAAACTATGATGGTATTATTAATATTGTTAATAAATTAGCTGAAGCAGATAATGCCATGATGCGTAGATGGGCAAATGTTTTTCAAATTATCAAACCATGTCCTACCTGTGAAGGAGCCAGATTAAAAAAAGAAAGTTTGTATTTCACCATAGATAATAAAAATATAGCAGAAGTCTCTAACATGGAGATAACGGAATTAATTAATTGGATAGATAGTCTCAATAAAATATTTAATGATAAACAAAATATAATAGCAAAAGAACTTCTAAAAGAATTAAGAACTAGAGTAAATTTTTTATTAGACGTTGGGCTATCATACCTAACACTTAATAGGCCTACATATAGTTTATCTGGTGGTGAGGCACAACGAATAAGATTAGCCACACAAATAGGAACTGGCTTGACAGGAGTCTTATATATTCTAGATGAACCAAGTATTGGTTTGCATCAAAGAGATAATCAGCAGTTAATAAATTCATTAATTAAACTTAAAGATTTAGATAATTCAATCATAGTAGTAGAGCATGATAGAGATATGATGCTATCTGCAGACCAAATTATTGATTTTGGTCCTGGAGCTGGTGAACATGGTGGTAAAATAATAGCTCAAGGATCACCAGCAGATTTAAAAAAATGTGATTCACTAACTTGTCAATATTTAAGTGGAAAAAAGAAATTTACACCAAAGCTAGAACCCAGAACTGGTAATGGTAAAAACATAACTATTATAGGAGCTAAAGGACATAATCTAAAAAATCTAACTGTTAAATTTCCACTTAATAAATTAATAGGTATCACTGGGGTTTCTGGAAGTGGCAAATCTAGTCTAATAACAGAAACACTATATCCAGCTATATTTAACATTTTAAATAAATCATATCATAATTGCTTAGAATATGAAAATATAGAAGGACTAGAAAATATAGATAAAATAATCATCATAGATCAATCACCTATAGGCAGAACACCACGTAGCAATCCAGCAACATATATAGGAATATTTGATCATATTAGAGAATTATTTGCTCAGCAACCAGAATCTAAAATGCGTGGTTATACTAAAAGTAGATTTAGCTTTAATGTAGGTGGCGGACGATGTGATAATTGCAAAGGAACAGGCTATTTAGTGTATGAAATGAAATTTATGGATAATGTCTATGCCACTTGCCCCACATGCAATGGCAAAAGATATAATAGAGAAACACTAGAGATCAGATTTAAAGGTAAAAATATTAGTGAAATACTAGATATGACTTTTGAACAAGCTTACAATTTTTTTGATGGACAACCGAGACTACGAAGAAGTATAAAAATGATTAATGATATAGGAATGGGCTACATTAGATTAGGTCAATCATCTGTAACATTAAGTGGTGGAGAAGCTCAAAGAGTAAAAATAGCTACAGAACTAATCAAAAAAGCTACTGGAAAAACTTTATATATCTTAGATGAACCTACAACAGGATTACATTTCGAGGATATTTCCATTTTACTAAAAACCTTAGATAAATTAGTCGATCTGGGAAATACAGTGATAGTAATCGAGCATAACTTAGAAGTAATAACACACTGCGATCATATAATAGACTTGGGACCAGAAGGTGGAAATATGGGCGGTGAAATAATATTTAACGGTTCATTGCCAGAAATCATGACAATAGATAAAGGATATACTGCACATTTTGTTAAAAAATTTATCGCAGAACAACTAGGGCAACAAAGCATAGAATTGTAAAAATGATTATTTTCTGTAAAAAAACGAGTAGTATTTTATGATTTTAATAAAATTAAATTTACAAATAAAAGTGAATTGATAAAAATATAATGATATATAAAATAATTATAAAAATTAAAAAGGGGGGAAAAATATAAAATTGGAATTTATGTTAGAGTTTCTATTGGTTTAGCTCTAAGCTTTATGTATTCATAATATGCACGTCGATCTGACGCCGCTAAATTCAACATCCTCCCCACATCCTCAATTAATTTATTCAATAAATACTTGT
>JAPXMM010000068.1:0-13387 GCA_033809015.1 Bacteroidales bacterium | reverse complement strand
TATGTAGTAAAACATAAATATTTATTGAACAGAGTGATAGAAGATATAGGTAGAATGCTGAATTTAGCAGCGTCAGACTGGGAAGCGTGGTATGTGTATGTGAGGTTAAAATTAAAGCATAGGGAAAGTTTAATATAGATATTTATTATCTTTCCCCTCCCCAACCCTCTCAATTTTTTTTAACAACTTATTTTTTAAATAGAATAAAGCTAAAATAATATTATCTACTAATCTCGGAATAATCACCTATATTTAGCTCATCATATGAATCGTTATAGTCTGCATATTTACCTATCATAGAATTATCGATATTCACATTTGAGAGTTTAACATGTTCTTGTAGAATAGAATTAGTAATAATAGAATGTGAAATAACTGAATTATTACCAATGCTCACATATGGTCCTACTATAGAATTCTCAATAAGTACATCTCCTTCTATATAACAAGGAGGTATTATAATACCATCTTTACATTTTACATTATCTGCGACTACACTTTCACTCGGATAACGTTCTAGAATTCTTTTATGAGCAAGCAACGTAGCATTCTTATTACCACAATCTAACCATTCATCTACATTTTGAATTGTTATTTTATAATCATTTTCTATCATATATTGTAGTGCGTCAGTTAATTGATATTCGCCATTTACCTTTTTATCGTTTTCTAATAATTTTAGTAAAGATTTTTTAATTATTTCGGCATTTCTGAAATAGTATAAACCTATAATAGCTTGATTACTGACAAAAGTTGTAGGTTTTTCATAAAAAGCAGAAATATAGCCATTGTCATCCAATTTTACTACTCCATATTCGGCTGGATTAGCAACTTCATAAGTCCATATGATACCATCAGCGTCAATATTCTTTAAATTAATTTTAGTAAAAAATAATGTATCAGCAAACGCAATGATAACCTCATCCTTTAATGATGGCTCTGCACACAAAACTGCATGAGCAGTACCTAATGGATTATTTTGATGATAAATAGTTGTATTAATGCCAAGTTTTTGTCCTAAATCTTTAATTTGTTGCTTAACATCATCAGTAAAATCACCAATTACAAAAGCTATTTCATCAATATTAGCATCAATAGATTCTATTAAAATATTTACAATTCGTTCTACGATTGGTTTACCTGCTATAGGTATTAATGGTTTAGGAGTAGTGAGTGTATGAGGCCTCATTCTTTTTCCCATACCTGCCATTGGTATTACTATTCTCATAAAAATATTGTATTATAAAATTATTATTTCCCTGTATGTCCGAAACCGCCATCTCCTCTATCTGTATCACTTATTTTATCTACTATGTTCCAAACAGCTCTATCTACTTTTTGTATAACCATTTGAGCGATTCTATCGCCATCATGTATTATGTATTCTTTATCACTTAAATTAATTAATATTACTTTAATTTCTCCTCTATAATCTGCATCTATTGTACCAGGAGTATTTAAAACCGTTATACCATTATTAATAGCTAAGCCAGACCTGGGTCTTATTTGAGCTTCATAGCTAGGAGGTAGCTCTATGAATAATCCTGTAGGTACAATAACTCTCTGCATAGGTTGGATAGAAATATCTTGGTCAATAAAAGCATAAATATCCATACCCGAACTATATAAAGTGGCATAATCAGGTAGTGGATGAGTTGAAATATTTTTTATATTAATTTGTATCATTATTTTATTTTTTATTTTACAAAATTATAATTTTTTTATAAATTAATTTATTTTAAAAAAATTATAATTTTGTTTAATGTAAAAATAAATAATATGAAAAGTTTTTTTATTTCTTTAAAAAGATTAATATTTTTAAATATTATATTTTTCCCATTCACATTAAATGCACAATTAAATGTAGATATATCTTATACAGCTTTTGATTTAGTTCAAAATATATTAATAGGTCAAGGTGTCACTGTAACTAATGTTCAATTTACAGGTGATAATGCTCAGAAAGCATATTTTTATGGTACCACTAATATTGGATTCACAGATGGTATCTTGTTAACAACTGGTGGCGCTACAGTAGCTATTGGTCCAAACACTACAGGAAGTGCCAACGTAGCAGTAAATACTGCAGGTGACGCAGATCTAGAAAATATAATAAACTATGCTACAAACGATGCATCAGTACTTGAATTTGACTTTATTCCTCAGGCAGATACTATTAGCTTTAATTATGTTTTTGCAAGTGAAGAATATCCAGAATTTGTATGATCTCAATTTAATGATGTATTTGCCTTTTTATTAACAGGACCAGATCCTAATGGAGGAATGTATAACAAAAAGAATATAGCTATTATACCTAATACTACTTTGCCAGTTGCTATTAATACAGTAAATCCTGGAGTTCCTGGTAGTAGTTATTCAGCATCTGGTTGTACTAGTTTATCATACTCACAATATTATGTAGATAATACTGGTGGTCAAACTATAGAATTTGATGGATTTACAGTGCCATTGAAAGCATTTGCACACGTTGTACCATGCCAAACTTATCATATTAAGCTGGCTATAGCTGATGGAACTGACCATGCTTATGATAGTGGTGTTTTCTTGCAGGCTGGTAGCTTTACTTCGCCTTCATATGAAATAGATATACAATTCCAAAATTCTTCTAATCTTGTTCCTCACAATACTATTTTAGAAGGTGGTTTTAATTGTGATTCTTATGGTACTATTTGTATATATAGAAATTTCACTACTCAAGATAATGATACAGTAAATATTATTTTAACTGGCGAAGCTATTAATGGCATTGATTATACTGATGCTAATGGTGCACCTATCAATTCTCAACTTATTTTCCCTCCTAATTCTTTAATGCAATGTATTGAGATTTATGGCATAGCAGATACTACTAATGAACCAACAGAAAATTTAATAATCCAAATCCCTAATTTAAATCTTTGTATTGTAGATACTGTTGTAGATACTATAAAAATTTTTAACCATAACCCTATGGAGGTTAGCATTACTGGAGATACCATAGTGTGTGAAGGACAAACTGGTCAGCTAATAGCTAATAGCACAAACTTCCCAGCATTCTACAATTGGAGTACAGGAAGCCAAATGGGTAGTATTAATATACATCCTACAGAAGAGCTAACAACTTATTGGCTAAATGGAACAGATAATTACAATTGCATAGATTCAGACACTGTAACTGTTAGATTACTGCCATTCCCTGAAGTAGATTTAGGGAATGATACATGCGTTACTGAGAGACCATATATACTCGATGCTACACAAACGGATCCTATTTATTCCTACAAATGGTCTACAGGACAAACCACAAGTAGCATTAGCATCATACAATCTGGCACTTATTGGGTGAGCGTGATAAATAGTCAATACAATAAATGTGATGTTAAAGATACAATAAATATCAGAATAATACCAACTCCTATTTTCTCTTTACCTCATAATATTACAATGTGCAGTCACGATTCTATAAATTTATCTGTCGCTCAACCAGAGATCAATTTATATGATTTTCTCTGGTCTGATGGCAATACCTCCGCTAATTACATTCTTGATGGATTAGCTCCTGGTACTTATCATATTGGAGTGAAAGTGATAGGTTGCGATACCCTAACAGACAGTACTATAGTACTAGTAAATGATTGCCACATTGAGATTCCCAATGTCATAACTCCTAATGGAGATGGCATTAATGATCACTTCTATATTACTAATATTGAATATTATCCTAATAGTGAAATTAAAATTTACAATCGTTGGGGAAAAAGAATTTATGAAAGTGAAAATTATCAAGGTGATTGGGATGGTGACAATCACTCAGAGGGTACCTACTTCTACATATTTAGATTAAACTATGGCCGTGGCAAAATAAAAGAATATCATGGCACGATAACATTAATAAGATAAAACTAATTAATTAATTGAATTAGACATTTAATTAATTAATAAATTATAATTTTGAATGTATCATTAATAATTTATTTCTTAAGAGTTTAATTTGATTTGTTTTGAAAGAAAAGTCTACGCTCGTGTTAACACCCCTAACCCCTCTATAAGAGGGGAATACGATCTGACAGGGTAGTTATAAAACTACACAAACACCCATTGGGGTTTACAAATTCGCTCACTACGTTCGCTCAAACAGTGTAAACCCTTCTGTCCTACGCTGCTTGCTTGTTTTATAGCAAATCATTTCCCAATGCGGTATCAATGCGTGGCAAAAAATAATATTTGCGTATTCTATTAATACAAAAATTTTTAGCAAAATTTATTAGCTAAAAGTATATTTTAAAAAATTTTATTTAAAATTGCTGAAATATTCATCTATTTCGGGACGCATTTTTATACCTGCACTTTCGAAACAATCTAATATTTCTTCATATGCTCCATCGCCACCTATAAAATCCCAAAATTCTTTGCCTACCATTAGTTCATTTTTATCATCTAGCATTCCTTTGATAGTCCATCTTTCATATGGTTTGGGTTCATAGGGATTATATGGAATAGCTATTAGAGTATCTATTTTTCTTTTAAGTGAAATATTATTTCAGAATAAGGATTTTTATCTTTTTCCGTACGATTTAATACTGGTCTTTTAAACTCATTTACTATTTTCATTCCTACATTATCTGCTATTGTAGGATACAAGTTATATTTATCGTTAGCTACTAAAAAAACATCATAATCATCATTTAGAAATTTCTTACAATTATTTAAAACATCTGATATTCCCTGTACATATGAATCTTTTGCTTCATTATTTTGTCCTTTATACAAGGGACCTATCTCTAAATTATCATTTCTTTCAAATCCAAATAAATCATAAGCATATGCATGCTGTTCGTGGTAATCAATTAAGCCCACATATGGTGGAGATGAAAAAATGCCCTTAATTTTTTTCTTTGTAACTAAATCAGCGAAATCTTTATTAATTTTTTCTAATTCATCATATATATTGATATTTCTACTATCGCCAGTTATACAATATTGAAAAGTATCGGTTCTTAGTCTATCAAATTCATCAAGTCTTTTTATTGTATCTTTAGAATAAGTTTCCCACCATTTTAAGATTGAAAATAATGGTTTACAAATTTTACCATGTTTATGGCAGTAATACGTTGTATATATGGGCTCTTTCAATGTAGCAAGATCAGAATGCGTAGTAGCTCTACAGCTTCTCATAGTTCTACTCAGAATTACTATTAGTATATTTTTTATATTGTCTTCTTTAATTGCTTTGATTTCATTAGCTACAAATTCTAACTCTTCTCTTATAGGTTTTATATACCATTTGTCTATAAAATTATTTTTATTATCTTGGAATAATTCAATTTTATATTCTTTTATTAAATTTTGATATATTTTTACAAATTCTTGTTCTTTTATTTTAGCATATTCACTCTCATTTATCTTTCCATTAACTAAATTATATTTATATTCTGGAACAGGGAAATATTTATTATTAAAATTATATAATTCCTCTGTTAATTTATTTTCAAATTCTAATATATTAGTTTGAGAAATATAACTCTTTAACTTAATTGTTATTTTTTTTATTGCACTATCTAAATCTATAAGATTATATTTTGAAATTTTACAATTGCAAATTAGTGAGTTGAAAGATGAAATATCAATTCCAATAGCATGCATTCCCAATTCATTACACTGAACTAAAGTGGTTCCACTACCACAGAAAGGATCCAATATTATATCATTAGGATGGAAATATATTTCTTTTTTAAATTCATTTGCATGAGAATCTAGAAAATATTCTACTAATTGTGGAATAAATTTACCTTTGTATGGATGCAATCTATTTACATGTTTTGTTCTTTCAGCTTCTGTATATTGATCAAATGACAATGACCAATTTATATCTGACTCTAATGATTTTTTTTATTGTGATTTAGAGAATTATAATATTCAGCAAGTTCATTTAATGAAACATAAGTATAACTATTATCACTGTATTTTTTTATACGACCATACTGAATTAAATATGAAATATTAGATATTGTTACTTTTCTGTTTAAATATTGGCTTGCCCACTCACTTGCTTCTTTTAGACTGAGTAATTGTTTACTATCACTCATAGATTTTTTTACAAATTTACGTTATAATTATTAATTAGCATATTTTGTTTACAATAAATATAATTATATATAACTTCATATTTTGTTACAGATTTATTATATCACAGCCTAAAATTTATTTTTTAATTTGTATTTTTGCATTCTAAATTAATAAATTCTTTACAATTATGGATTTCATTGCTGAGTTAGAATGGCGAGGGATGATTTATGAGATGATCCCCGATGTAAAAAATTACTTGTCTACTCCAGGAGCTACAGCTTACGTAGGTATAGATCCTACAGCAGATTCTCTGCATATTGGTCATTTGGTTTCTATAATGCTTTTGCGACATTTTCAGAGAGCTGGGCGTAAACCTATTTTAGTTTTAGGTGGAGCTACTGGTATGATAGGTGACCCTTCTGGCAAAAGTGAAGAGAGAAATCTATTGTCTGAAGAAATCATTAGAAAAAATGAAGAAGGTATCAAAAAGCAAGTTTCACGACTTTTAGACTTTGATGATAAGCAAAATGGAGCATTATTAGTAAATAATTATGATTGGATGAAAGATTATCGTTTCCTAGATTTCATCAGAAATGTAGGGAAACATATAACTGTAAACTATATGATGGCAAAGGAAAATGTGAAAAGACGTATCAGTGGTGAAGTGGGAGAGGGACTTTCTTTTGCTGAATTCTCTTATCAATTAGTGCAAGCTAATGATTTTTTACATTTATATCAGAATTATAATTGTAAGCTACAAATGGGCGGCAGCGATCAATGGGGTAATATAACGACTGGCATTGAGCTGATCAGAAGGGCTACAGGTGGAGAAGCCTATGCTATTACTTGTCCCTTAATCACTAAAGCTGATGGTACTAAATTTGGCAAAACAGAAAAAGGGAATGTATGGCTCGATCCAGATAAAACTTCTCCTTACGAATTTTATCAATTCTGGATAAATATTTCTGATGAGGATGCAGAAAGATATATTAAAATTTTCACTGAATTAGATAAACCAACTATCGATGATCTCATCGTCAAACATAGAACTGCTCCAGAGAATAGATTGTTACAAAAAAAGCTTGCTGATGAGCTTACAATTATGATACACGGCAGCAAAGAATTAGAAATAGCTAAAACCACTAGTGAATTTCTCTTTGGTAATGGCTCCATAGATATATTGAAAAATTTGGATTCAGCTTCTATCTTGTCCATTTTTGCTGCTATTCCACAATTTAGAATCTCTCATAATTTGATATCTAATGGTCTTAGTATCACAGATTTATTAACAAATAATACGAATATTTTATCTTCTAAAGGTGAGGCACGTCGTATGATAGCTAATAATGGTATTTACGTGAATAAGCAGCTTGTAAATGATGAAAATCTGATTATCAATGAAAACTTCCTAATTCAAAATAAATTTATTGTCATTCAAAGAGGCAAAAAAAATTATTTTCTTATCATTGCTGAGTAAAATTCTTAAACCTATTTGCTAATTATTAGTTAATAGATAATTTATTGTAATTTTGATAAAAAAATGAAACGTAAATTTCTATTTTTATTTTTAGCAATAATTGGCGTAGCTGCTATAATTTTTATAGTAATTTACTTTTCGAAAAAAGATAATTCAAACCAAGATCCAATAAATATTTTACCTGCGGATACTCAATCATTTATCTATATCCATGACTTTAGTGAAAAAATTAATATTATAGAAAATTCTATTCCTTTAAAGGTTTTAAAAAATTCAAATATTAATAAGGCTATAACTGGTGATTTTAATAAATTAAAATCTCTAAAGTATAATGACGATGTGAAAAAATGTTTAGCTAAAGCTAATTTATATATTGCTATTTCGCATTCTTTTCCTTCCATTGCACCACTATATTTAATATCTTTCAAAGATAAAAATAATGCTGACAAATTCATCACTCAATTATCAAAGCTAAATGATAAGAATTTTCAAAATAAGAAAAATGTTCAGATAATTAATGTAAAAAATTCCAATTTTTATTCAAAAATTAATAATAATATTTTATTAATATCAAAAACTGAGAATCAAATCAATACTACAGTAGATAATAGTCATTTTGTTAATTTATTCAATTATGTTAAAACAAATGAACTTTTTAGCATAGTGTGTCTGCCAGACAGCAATTTGCATCTTTGGTTTACAGATATTTTTTCCCAAGATATATATAATTTTAATTATTTAGTAATAAATGTGCCTGATACTAACTCTATAGCTGAATATAGCATTGTCGCTAATCCTAAAAAAAAGTTATTTTTAAATTATCAACTTGATAATTCTACTGTTGAAGAAATCGATTATAATATTTTAAAATATTTACCTACTGAAATATCAAATATTTATTTATGGTCTGCTAAAGACTTATTTAAAAAAGTCATTCCCGGTTTTTTAACAAATGAAAATATAAAAAATAAATGGGACTCTTTAGTAAATTTATTCCCGATGAGTGTACAAGATAAATTATTTTCGTTGTTGGGAAATAATTTGTGTATAGCTCATAGTACTAAAAATGATGATATTGCAGCTATATGTAAAATTCATGGTAAACAATTAAATGAGGAAAATATAAAAAAATGGTCATATTATTCTATTAAAGATCCAATAAATTGGGGTATGTTTACATTGTATCCAGTAAAATGGGGACAAATAATGAATTTTTTCTTTTCTAATTATTTTCAATCACCAGATATTTTTTATTCATATATAGATGGTGATTATTTGCTAATAGCAAATTCTATAGAACTACTGGGAAATATGATTACTACAAAAAGATTGAATAATTCCAATTCGTTCAAAATTAATAATAAAGATTATTTTCAATCCATTTATCAACCTTTTGCTCATGAAAAATTTAATGGTATACTAGATAAAGGATCATTAAAAAACTTAACAACTGACAAACCTTATGAAATTAAATTAAGTAATTTTGAGATGTTGGACACTAATTTTAAATTTAAAGCCTCTATAAATTGGGATACCGCTGGAAAAGTAAAATCAATTTTGCAAAATTTACTATTCTCCAATGAACAAATTTTTTTATTGGAATATGATAGCCTAATAGCAATGACAGATAGTAGCTGGCAAAATAATAATATGACTAAATTAGTACAAGTTATCTATTCACCCGACTTATATCATCCATATATAAGGTTGAAAGCGGAAGGTAGAATAAATGAAAAAGGACAGCGTACAGGATTGTGGCGATATTATTACCCAAATTCTAATTTGTGGGTTAGCATATCCTTTCAAAATGATTTACCAGAAGGGAATGCTTTTCTCTATTATGATAATAAAAAGAATAAAATAAAAGCAATAGCTCATTTCTCTAAAGGTAGATTAAATGGTAAATATCAAGAGTTTTATCCCAATGGAAATAAAAAGACAGATTTATTTTTTCAAAATAATTATAAATCTGGCGCAGCAAAATATTTTGATAAAAATGGCAGCCTATTAATAGAAGGTAATTATAAAAATAATGAAAAAATTAGTTTTTGGTATTTCTATACTCCATTTGGAGAGCAGTTGCCTATATATTTATCATTTTGAAAATTTTCATTTCCGACTACTTAAAAGTATTTCAATTTAATATTTTATCATCAAATTTCACTGTCTGCAACTGCCATTTATCTTTAGGGAAATATAATGTAAAAGTGTAGAATAATGGCTGATAAGCATATTTTAACATATAAGTAACTACTACTAAGCTCTCTCCATATTTTTGCTCTTTTATTTTTTCATAACCATAATATTCACCTAACATAGCAGTGAGGGCGGAAAGCTTAAGTTTTATCTGTGTAACCTCTTCTGCATTTCTTTGCATTATTGTCGGATTAGTTTTGAATATGAAATCTATAGCCTCTGGTGGAGTATTTTTCTTGTAAATAGAGAAAAATTCTTCCATTAATGGTTCATAACTTGGGATATTCTGATTGAATGCTAATATACTTAAAAGCAATAAAGTAAATGTAAAAAATAATTTTTTCATATTGATAAATGATATGTTAGTTATGCAAATTTAATAATTATATTGAAATGAGCTTTTAGCTAATAAATTTATTAATATTTTTGTATTTACAAAATTAACTCTTGGTTCGAATTAATATCTAATTTCCCCATTGGATATTTTTCTTTGTTTTATTAAATATACATAAGAGAAAGAATTTTAAGAAATCTTTTATTAAAAATCAATTATACACTCTTAAGAAAAATGGTTACTACTGTGAGTGTATCAGTAATAATTTAGTTAGTATTAAATGCCTAATTCAAATATTTTATAATTACATAATTTTATCGTAAATTTGTTTAAAAAAAATATGGAAACTAAATTTTTTGAAACTTCACAAGGTAAAATCTCTTATAGTATCAATGGAAGTGGTCCTGTAATATTATTTTTTCATGGATTTCCATTTAATAAAACTATATGGTATCCTTATATGGAAAAAATGAATGAATTCACAACTTTAGCAATTGATTTACCCGGTCATGGAGATAGCGATCTATTCAGTGAACCAGATTTATATCAATGGTCACAAAAAATCCACGAGCTATTAATATTTTTATCTATAAATCATTTTACAATCATAGGTCATAGTATGGGTGGTTATCTAGCATGCAGTTTCACTGAATTATACCCTAGCATGATCAAGGGATTAGGACTATTTCATAGCTCAGCCAGAGCAGATACAGATGAGAAAAAACAAAATAGAGATCGTATAATAAAAACTATCGAAGAAGATCATGTTAAATACATTGCCAATTCCATCCCTTCACTTTTCTCTCCAGACAATCGCATAAAATATAATAAAGAAATAGCAACATTAATAGAACAATCAAATAAAATGGATAAACAAGCATTAATGAATGCACAAATAGCTATGAGAGACAGAGAAGGACATCTAGAAATGTTAAATACTGCTACATTCCCATTTTTATTTATTGTTGGCAAACAAGACCCTAGTGTGCCATATGAAACATCATTGGCACAAGCTACCCTAACTAATGTATCACTAATATTAATGTTAGAAAACTGTGGACATATGGGCTTCATAGAAGATTTCAATAAAACATTTGTAGCAATAAATAGCTTTGCTACACTCTGTAACGAATAAAAATCAACTATTCATGTCAAATAAGAATTTTCTGATTTTTACTAATTTATTTCCTTATTTTAATGATACTCAAGGTGGATCTTTCATCACAAATAGATTAATGATTTTCAAATCTTTAAACATTGATTTCAATGTTTATGCAATAATACCTGATGATACTTATTTTGTTAAGCTGCTTAAAAAATATTCTGGGAAAAAAATTTTTGATAACACAAAAAATAATTTTGAACTTAATGGAATAAATTATAATTATATCAAAATTCACAGAAATCTTTTAAATGTTATTAAAGAACGGACAATAAGAGAAAAAATCTTTTTACAATATAGTAAACATATATTAGAAATACTTTATGATCAGATAAAAAATCAAAATTATAATCTAATAATTGCTCATGGTATGTATGATCCACCTGCAGGGCTAATTGCTAAAATTTTTTCTGAAAAATTAAATATACCATATATAGTTAATTGTCAAGGTAGTGACATTAATTATAAAATGCAATTAAGCCCAGAATTATACATTGATGTGTTTGAAAACGCTGCTAAAGTAGTATTTGTAAGTAATGCAATTCTCGAAAAAGCTAAAGATTATGGATACAGCGGTAATAATGCAATAGTAAGTCCTAATGGGGTAGATTTAGATAATTTTAAACTACTAGATAAAAACAAAATAAAACTTGAGTTAGGATTAAAAAATAAAGTAGTTGGCTTTGTCGGAAATCTTTTACCTGTAAAAAGAGCAGATAAATTACCAGAAATTTTTTATGAAATAAACAAACAAAAAGAAGTCGATTTTTTAGTTGTAGGAGATGGACCATTAAAAAAAGAAATAGAACAAAGATGTAAAGAAAAAAATTTAAATGTCCTTTTCACTGGTAAAATACCTCATGATGAGATTCCAAAATATATGAATGCCATGGATGTAATGATATTACCTAGCAGAAATGAAGGTTTCGGTGCAGTAGTTATAGAAGCACAATCTTGTGGAGTACCAGTAGTAGGTAGTGATAATGGTGGCATACCAGAAGCTGTAGGCAATGGTGGAATTATTGTCAAAGAAGGAGATTATTTTGAAAAAAGATTTGCTACAGCAGTAATAGAATTATTAGACAATCCAATAGATAGTGAGACACTTAGACAAAGATCACTTAGTTTTTCTTGGCAAAATATTGTTAACAAGGAATTAGAGATATATGAAAAATTAATTAAATAATTTTTTATTATTAAAAATAAATTATTAATTTTGCAAACGAAAAATAAACGGGGCATAGCGTAGTCCGGTTATCGCGCCTGCTTTGGGAGCAGGAGGTCGCAGGTTCGAATCCTGCTGCCCCGATTTATACTTTACTTCTAAGGTCTCGTAGCTCAGCTGGATAGAGCGGCAGCCTTCTAAGCTGCGGGTCGTGGGTTCGAATCCCGCCGGGATCACAAGCAATGAAAAAATTTCAACTTTTTTTATTTTTCAATTTTTTAATATTCAATCTAATAGCTCAAAATTTTATTGGCATAGCTAATATAGGCCTCAATATTTCACAAGTAGATGGTGATGAGATTTATGGATTTAGAAAATTTGGTGTAAATATAGGTCCTAGTATTATGTATTCTTTCGGTAAAAATAACCAATGGCAAATATTTTTGGAAACTAATTTCAGCCAAAAAGGTTCTTATCAAAAATATCCTAATACATATGTAGATACAATGAAATTGCCATATTACAACTTGAGATTAAATTATGTAGAAATACCTTTCCTCATTTTATATAATGATAAAAATTTAATCAGTTTTGGTGGCGGTTTCAGCTATGGTAGACTAACAAATGCCAAAGAATATGAATATGGTAATTTAATTAAATATAATACTCTACGAGGGCCATATGATGCTGATAATTTTGAAATTATTGCAGAAGTACGATTTAGAATATACCAAAAGCTATATGGAAATATTAGATATTCATATAGCATAGACAAAATAAGGACTAGAAGCTATGATAATGGAGTAAACAAGTGGACTAGAGACCAATACAATAATGTAATATCAATAAGACTTTTGTGGTATTTCAATAATATTCATTAATTTTGTTCAAATTTTATAATTATGAAGGAATTATTAGAAAATATCGATAAATACTTGGCTCTACCCAAGGATCATAAGCGAGATTTCCTCGATCAGCTATATCAAT
>JAPXMM010000067.1:0-13560 GCA_033809015.1 Bacteroidales bacterium | reverse complement strand
GCAGACTGCATGAAACGACGATCATTAGGTATATTACCGGCTGATTGTTCTGTCCAATTTTTAGGACCGTTAGGAGTTAATCCACCAGTACCCCAATTACAAGGATCAGTCTCATCTGGGAACATAAAATCACATTCAGGACCATAAGCCCCAGAAGAAATATGAGCATTACCACCATACAACATTTTAGTATTATCTTTCCATATTCCTTTTAAGAAATTATAATATTCAATAGCAATTTCTGGGTCAGTCATATATTCAGGAACATTACCAGTATTATTATGGTAAACAAAACGTCTCATACCGAAACGTTCATTATCTACAATACCATCACCAAAATTGACACCATTAATACTTTCATCACATATTTGTTCTTGAATCACATTACCATTAACATCAGTGTAAATATAATATTTGGGATTATCTATACCATCAGGATCCATATAGGGGCCTTGGAAGAAGTCAATTCCTATAGCAGGAGGTTGATCACCATAAGCTTCTATCTGACCTTGTCCATCTACAGCTAAACCATTATAGCAATATCCTAGTCCTCTAGCTACATCACATCCTAAATAATCATCCCAAGCATAACCTAAATCAGGATCTGTCCATAGAGACATATAAGTTTCATAAAGAGTATAAGTAGATCTATTAATAATTTCGAAACTATAAAATGTCATATTATTAATTTCATCATTAGTAGTGAAAGCAAAAGCTTGAGCTCTGATTTCTAAACCTATCTGCTGACCTTGGGTTTCAGTATGTATGTTACCTCTATCATTGAATACCCAAAATAGAGTTTGGTCGCCTTTGAGTACTTGGTCAGCCATAATGCCACCAAATACGTAGCCCATTTCAGTTTCTAAGGTTGGCAGATTTTGTTTACATAAACTATTGTCTATGTCATAATAAGGATAATCTCCGTCACCAGGATTGTAAACACCGTCTCCGTTTTTATCAAAGAAAGGAGCTATATAAAATGATTGTCCTTGAGTAGGATCGCCATGAGCAGGATAATTAAAGAAATATTGAGGTATATTATAAGATAAAATATTACTAGAATCTTCTACCCACCATAGTAGAAAATTATCTACATCTTTTCTGTAGATTGTCCATATTTTATCCCATCTAGTACATTCATCTGATGATATATAAGCAGTACCATCGATAGATAAAGGGCCAGGGAAAAAATCTACACCTACTTGTCTATATCTTTGAGCAGCCAATTTTAATTGACCGTTGACATCTATACCACCGATCCATAGAGCACCAGCGAACATAGAAGTTTTTTTAGAACCGTTAGGAATTTCATACTTAGCAGTACCACGGCCACCACTAGTATTAAGATCCCACCACATATCACCACCGCTATTAATACGGGTTCTAACATTATTTATATTTAACTCAGTATAAAAAGCTCCTGCTAAACATCCAGCAGCTGCCTCTTTTAATTCACTTGTACTAAGAGTACTTTTATTTTTCCCAGCAGTAGGAACATTTTCAGCCATAATAAGCCCTACCAAAAGTGCTAGGATGATTGTCACAAATACTTTTTTTATCATATTATTCATTTTTTAAAATTAAAATCCTATTTGAACACCTAAATGAATTCTTCTAGGTAAACTGTAATTATAAGGACTATCTACCGCTATTCTATATAAATCTCTAAATGCTTGTTCATTTAGCTGAGATTGTATACCAGTCTGATATTCAGGAGCTGATAAATAACCATCATCATCAGGATTACCAGTAGCACGATATACAGCAATTACATTCTTAGTATTTAAAAGATTTAGAATTTCTAAATATACATCTAAGTACATTTTTTTATTAGAATTTTCTGGCTTTTTACTCATTTTTATGTAAAATTCTTTATCGATTCTCATATTTACGGTAAAACTCCAAGGCATTCTAGAACCATTAATAGAACCTAATAAAATATATTGTCCGCCACCTAATAAAGCAGAAACCACATTACTAGATCTACTATATGGAGTACCACTGCCACCTAATAATTGAAAGTTTACACCGAAATTTTCTAAAATTCTAGTTTCTTTTACCTTAGTTTCACCATTTTCAACAACTTTTTTAGTAATTTTTGGTCCATTATAATCTTTTCCACTACCATATCTAAAGTCAAATACTAAAGAAAAAGCATGTCTTTGATCATAATCCAAAGGATAAATGGTACGTAGGTTAGGTTGTCCGGTTGCTAACAAATTGTAACCTGAAGTAGCTGATGATCCAGTACCTTCGGCAAATTGCAATGTATAAGAAGCTTTAAACCAAATATTTTTAGAACGTCTTTGATCAAAAGTAACAGTAAACCCTTTTACTGTACCAAAATCTATATTATTATAAGACATATAATCTATTGGATAAGCACCAAAAAATTGATAAAGTTGTACTAAATCTCTAACTTCTTTATAATAAGTACTAAGTTTAATAGCAGAAAGTTCACCAATCATTTGTTGGAAACCAACTTCATAATCGATTGTTTTTTCTGGTTTCAATGCAGGATTGCTAAAAATACTACCACCACGAGATTGAGCAAAATAATAATTAGTAGGGTCTAAACGTAAACCCTCGGTAGGTCTTTTAGTAATAATATCATAGTGGGCTAAAAATAAAGCTTCCTCTGAAATAGGGAATGAAAAAGCAATACGAGGCATTACAGTAATTTGTGGATCATAATCTTTAAAAGCGGCACTAGTGGGGTGAGTCAAACTAGGATCTACTAAATAAGGTGCTATACCACTAGCAGTTCTCAATAATGTAGGGTCAGTAATTTCAATACCCTGAGCATTATACCACTTATATCCACTTCTATAACCTACAGGCTTACTAGGATTATTAATATCATCTACATAAACTACAAAATCATCTCCCATATTATCAGGATGACCCCATTCTGGTTGTAATTGTTTCACTTCTCTTAAACTACGAGCTTCATAAAATAAAAATGGGTCTCTTAATACTTTTTGATTAGCATCAAATCTATCTACACGTAAACCAATATTGAAAATCAAATCTTCAAAAGCAGCAAATTTATCTTGAATATAACCTGCCATATATATAGGTTGGAAAGAAGGTATCGGTCGAGTATAATTGCCATACTTATCTTTTTGAGTAAAGAAATCATCAAAGCTAGCACGAGTTTTTTGTTTAGTACCAGTGTAATCATATCCATAATATCCAACATAGCTATTACCATTATTTAATAATTCATCAGCACTAAACCAATCTATCTGAAACATAGCTGGATCATATGAATCTATATCTAACCAATCTGTACCATCTACAGGTAGTCCTAACTCTTGACGAACATTATAATCAAAAAAAGCTTGGTTATTAGCATCATATAGTCTATCAAAATCTATAGTATCTAAGAAATTTCCATTAGCGTCATACCTCAAGATAGGATTAGTAGTGTCTAACTGGTCAATATGTTTATTAGAAATTTGTCTAGCTAAGGTCCACAAACCTACAGGAGAATATTCTATATAATAATTGTCTCTTTGTTCATATTGGAAACCTAATTGTATAGAGTGATTCCCTAAATCAAGATTTAATTTACCACTAGCTCCATATTGGTTAGCATCTGATTTGCTGTAGCTATTATATCTAGTACCAGGAGCAGACCATAGACCATAAACACTTTCAGGAGCTTGGCCATTTAATAGAGCATTTCCACTTTGTATTTGTGTCAAATTTATTTGATAAGCAGGATCTGGATATAAATCATAATATCTAGATGTAAAAGCAGCCAAAATAGGATTATCTGTGCCAGGGACAAAATCAACATGAGTATCATAAAAATTATTTTGTACCCAAACATTTGATAAATTTAAAGATGGATAAGAATTCATATAAGCATATGATCTCTCTTTAGTAGTAGTAAATTTGCCTACATAACCATATCTAAATAGTTGATCTTTGAATTCTGGATCTTGAATGATTTGATTAACTTTACTATAGTCTGCTTGTAAACTATAATATACATTATTAATCAATTTTTTAGTAGTATCTTTTATCTCATCTTTAGAAGCTATACGATTAAAATCTTGACTAAAACGTACATATCCTCTACCTTCATATGCAATAATTTGAGGATTATTTTCCCAGTTAAGAAGGCTGAAACTATGTACATAGCCCATTTGATTTATATATCTGAAAGAACCACCAAAAGTTAATTGCACACTAGGACCAGTATTAACGGTTATTTTAGCGGATAAATTAACTTGACGAGATTCTGAATTTAATTTAGCTTTAATATGTTCTAAATCATTCATTGTAACCCAAGCAGCATTTGGTTGAGCACCAGACTCACCATATAATCTGAGAGGATTTTTTTCTAAATTAGCTAAAACGTCATCTTTTACTTTGTATAAACCTTTAGCAAAAGGTCTAGGATCTTTTTCATAAGATAATTCACCTGCTAAGAAAAAGTTAAAAATAGATCTATTAGTATCTTTTTTACTTCTAAATAGAGGTCCCTGAATACTAAAACCTAATAAATTATAACCATAAGGGTCTAAAAATTGGCTAGTTACAAGTTCTAAACCGCCACTTAGCTTTGTGCTACCAGATCTTGTTGTGATATTAATAACACCACCAACAGCTTCACCATATTCAGCTGGAGTACCACCAGTAACGACAGTAACTTGATCTAAAGCAGATTTTGGTAAACTAGTAGATCCTATAGATCTAACGCCATCTACATAAACAACTGTACCACTCTCTCTCTGACCTCTAATATTAACATCTGTACTACCATCATCTTTTTTGTAAACGCCAGCAGCAGTTTGAGCTACACCTATAGCATCACGTGTTGGCAATTTATCAATCTGATCTTTAGTCATGGTAGTAGAACTAGAGACATTACCTTTATCAATAGGTTTATCTCTAAACTCAGTTACAACGACAGTTTCAATAATTTCAGTTTTAATAGATAGCTGTGCATCTACATAAGTAATTTTATCAGGAGAAATAATTACTTTTTGGAGTATTTTAGTATTATAATTAACGCAACTAATTTTAATGTCATAAGTACCTGGAGGTACAGGTGCTATTTTGTATCTACCATTAAAATCAGTAACTCCACCTGTTACTATTCTCTCACCACTCATTACAGCAACATTAACAAATGGGATGGGATTGTTAGTGCCTTCTTCTGTGATAGTACCCATTACAGTACCTGAAGATTGCGCAAATGCTAAATAACTTATTAGCATTAATGATACTAAAGATAATAATCTTCCTCGCATATTATTTATTTTTTTGTATAACTTTTAATTTTGTTGGCTAAATTATAAAAAATATTTTTAATCATAATCATTAATTTTAACTTAGAAATATTTTTTATTTAATATTTCGGTATATAAAATACCATCTCTAGCATTAAATCCATTTTGAAAAACTTCATTAATAGCCTCTTCGTCTATTTTGTCATCTTTTGTTTCTTGATTATTTTCTACATTATCTGATAGTGAATAATTAATATTATTTTTAATTAAATTATTATTTGCAAAATTTTTATCGTCTTCAATTGAAATTTCATTTTGGAGTTTATTCTCTTTTTCAGCATTAGAGCTATTTACTTGTTTTATCTTCTTATTTAATAAGATTATAAAGACAAATATTCCACAGAAAATGAAGAAAAATAATAAAGTTAAATCCATTTTTAATATTTGGCTACGAAATTAAAAATAAAATTTTAAATAAATAATAAAAAATTAATTTTTTTTAAAATATTATAAAATACTTTTTATGAAAATTAGGAAAATAAATTACTCAGAAACAAATAAAACTTAAAAAATAATGGATAAAATAAAGAAGCTCCCCAGGTAGGACTTGAACCTACGACCCTCTGATTAACAGTCAGATGCTCTAACCAACTGAGCTACTAGGGAATTTTTGCTTTGCAAAATTAATTTAATTTTTTGAATTGAAAAAATTTTTTAAAAATTTTTATTGGATTTTATAATTTGTAAAATAAAATTCTTTGATATTAGTAAATTGATTGATAGATTTGCGTAAGGAAGCTACTGATAAAAACAAATTATTATTAGATTGTATTAATGAGATATGAGGCATGATAGCACCATTTAGATCTTTGTATGTAAGTATGGAAGTGCGACTAATATTACCAGTTTTATCAACCACTGCCAAAGATAAACATGCTTGCTCACCAGCAAAACTAGCTGGCAATGTAATATCACTCTCATTATTATTTGAAATATTATCATTAAAAATAAAATATAGTTTATTATCTATTATATTAAAAGAATGACCTAACAACAAAGCTAAATTTTTATTAGTAGTAGACTGGTTTTTATGGATTTTTTTACTCCATATCAGCTGTCCGTTATCATCTAATTGAATAATATAGATGCTTTGTGCATTATAATTGTCAATGATATTAGTTCTCTGAGTCCCAGTTTGAGGATCATTTAAGGTAAATTCTTCTTGATATAAGAAACGTTTCTCTCCGATAATCCAATAATTATTATTTAGTAATATAATAGTATCAATATTAAAAGCCAACTCATCAATAGATTTTACCCTTTTTTTAAGAGATTCTTTCTTATTTTTATCAATGTATACATTCAAAAAATCTTTAGTCAGTGGAATATGAGTAAATTTTTTTAAAGTATCTAATTGATTATCAAATATATAAAATGATAGTTTATCAATATTTTCATTATCAATATTACCTACAAAGCTAATCAAAAAAGTATTTTGAGCTACACTGTATAATTTAGGAGCTAAACAATTAGGATCAATAAGAGAAGATATATTAATATTTTTTAAATTTTCTCCATTATTAGTGATAGCAAATAGCGAATATGATTTATTTGTATTATTAAAAAGGAGTATAAAAGCATTAGCACTATTATCAATAGTTACCTGCTTAATAGAGTAATTTTTATCAATAAATTTAAAATCAATTTCTTTTTCCCAAATATTATTAAAATTATTATCTAGAGCAAAAAATTTCAATTTCTCTCTCTCATAGGGATGACGAGGTATAGGCTGAGATACTAAAAAATATGATTTTTCTGGATTAATATAAACTTCGAATTCACCAGCTAGCATTTTTTCTCTAGTATCAAATTCATAAAAAGCCACCTCATTATAATCCTGCACCATAGATAGAGTTTTGCAATCATAAACATTATACCATAATGCATTACCTTTTTTGCCTCTATCAAATAGCTTATAAAAAACATATAAACTATCATTTATGATAAAAGAATTAACATAATAAACCTGATATGAATAACCACCAGCTTTTATTTTAGTAGGTACAATGAGCGATTTAGCTATTGATAATTTTTTAGTATCTATCAGCTCGAGTTTATAAACATCTAAAGTTTTAGAAAATAGTATAGCATTATTATCAGATAAACTTGAAAAAAATATTACGTTTAGATCATTTGATAAAGGATAAGTTGTCCCTTTAGATACTGTAGCTTGTGAATAAATATAGCATGAAAATAAAGTAAGTATAAAAAATAAGATTGATAATTTTTGATACATAATTAATAATTTTATTGCAAAATTAAAGCTAAAATTTTAATATTTAAAATTTTAAGAGTTTAAAGGGTGAAGTTAAATATTTAAACAATGTCAAACTATTTTAAACTAATATCCTTGTTTACTGTCTGAACCACTGATTTTATTGCGACTATAATGATTTATCATGATTTTCCCATTTCCTTTTTGTAAAATCATAGTCCATCAGTTAAATAGTTCGGCTATGCTCACTACAAGTCATCCGAGAATCTGCGGTTCTGACTATTATTATATCGAAGCAAACCACCATCGGTACTTTTTTATCCTTATAATTAATTTACGATTTATTCTTTCAATACAAAACTTTTTAAACACCTTTATTAGCTAAGAGACTATTTTGATAAAATTATTATATATTTGCATAAAACAAAAAATTATGAAAAAGTTTTTAATTTTTACAATTATGATTTCAATATTTCTAAGCACAGTTGGTTGCACAAAGAAGCAGAGCAAATATCCATATTTAAGTGATACAGACGTTACCAACACGATAGATACCTTAATAAAAAAATATGGAGCTACAGATAGTATGAGAATAAGAAAAGGTGTAGAACAAGTAGCTATGCTATGGTATAGCGATGATGGTACTAAAGATGATTTCAAAGAATTTTGTAAAAATTCATTTATCCCTAGTGGAGAAGAATTAGACCAAGCTTTTGAGAAATTTAATTTCTATTTTGAATCTTTATATGGTAATAGTCTACAGCTGTTGCTAGATCTAAGGAAAAACATTGATGAGGATACCGGTCCTTTACACTTTTTAGATGAAATGTTTGGCAGCTATGATCCAATGGCACATATAACAGATGATTTTTTCAAAAACAAAATTGCATTTGTCATCAGACTCAATTTCCCATATTACACACTATCAGAAAAAAATAAAGAAGGCATTAATTGGACAGCACATCAATGGGGTTATGCTAGATTAGGAGATATGTTTACATCTCGAGTACCTGCAGATAAACAGCAAAATCTCACTCAGACTTTAGCAAAAGCAGAAACATATATCGCTACCTACAATATATATATGGGTAATATCATAGATGAAAAAGGTAACAAAATGTTTGATACATCAGATGTGCTCATATCACACTGGGGACTACGCGACAAATTAAAAACATATTATGCTAATAAAGATGGATTGAAATATCAAAAAATCATCTATGAAGTGATGAAACATATCATAGATCAAACTATCCCAAAAGAAGTGATAAATAGTGATGTTTACCAATGGGACCCACTAAATAATATTTTATATAGTAATGGTAAAAAAATAAATGCTACAGCTGAAAACAATCAAAGATATCAAGTATGGTTAAATAATTTTCATGCTATCAAAGAAATGGATCCATACTACCCAGAATACAAAAACTATATAAAACTATCATTTGATGGTGTAATGGAGCTATCATTTGATGAAGTAGAGAAACTATTTATAACATTTCTATCCTCGCCACTTTTAAAAGATATAGGTAAAGTGATAGAAAACAGACTAGGGCGGCCATTAGAAGCTTTTGATATTTGGTATGATGGGTTCAAACCACGTGCTATGATAGATGAAGCCAAACTAAATGCTATTACAAAAGAAAGATTTAAATCTCCAGAAGATTTCGAAAATCAAATGGCAAATATGCTCATATCATTAGGTTTCCCAAAAGATACAGCAGAATATATCGCCAGTTATATAGAAGTAGATCCAGCTAGAGGCTCTGGACATGCATGGGGCGCTGAGTCTAAAAATATGAAAAGTCATTTAAGGACTAGAATAGCTAAAGATGGCATGAATTATCTAGGATTTAACATTGCTTCACACGAATTTGGTCATAATGTAGAGCAAACTATCTCCTTACATTATGTAGATAATTATTTCATCCATGGAGTTCCCAATACGGCATTTACTGAAGCATGTGCTTTTTTATTTCAAGCAAGAGACCTAGATTTATTGGGCATCAAGAATAAAGATTCTCTACAATATTATCTTAATACATTAGATGTAGCATGGTCACTATATGAAATCATAGGAGTAGCACTGGTAGATATGTACACCTGGCAATGGATTTATGAACATCCACAAGCTACTGCCGATGAACTAAAAGAAACTGTTATTAATAATGCTAAAAATATCTGGAATAAATATTATGCACCAGTTTTTGGTAAAAAAGATGAAACTATTTTAGCCATTTATAGTCATATGATCAATGATCCATTATACTTACCTAATTATCCAATTGGACACATAATTTCATTTCAATTAGAAGAATATCTAAAAGATAAAACTTTTGGCAAAGAAATTATTAGAATATATAGTTTAGGTAAACTAACTCCTCAAGTATGGATGCAAAAAGCAATCGGTGAAAATATATCTATAGACCCATTATTAAATGCTACTAAAACAAGCTTAAATAAGATAAAATAACCCATCTCGAGCCACCAAAAAGGGACACATATGTGTCCCTTTTTTAATTTTTTAAAGAAAATAATTTATTCAGCTATAAAAAGAAAAAAATCAAGAAAAATCTACGTTAGTGAAATACATTATTAATTCTAGCATAGAATTAATTGGAGAGTAATTATCTTATTAAAATTTTTAGAAAAATTTATTAGATAAACAATTTTTTCAATAATTATTAATCCTCAACAACTCTTTTGTGAGGAATCTCTAACTCTCTATAATATCCACTATCTAATTTACTTTTAACTTCTTTAAATGCTTTTATAGTAATATCAATATCATCTAAAGAATGTACTGCAGAAGGGATGATACGAATGAGAAAAATGCCTTTAGGTACTACTGGATAAGTAACTATAGAGCAGAAAATATTATAATTTTCACGTAAGTCCACGATTAAATTTGTAGCTTCACTATCACCACCTTTTAGAAATACAGGAGTAACAGGAGATTGAGTTTTGCCAATATCAAAACCAGCCTCTCTCAACCCATTTTGTATAGCATGTACATTATTCCATAGTTTTTCACGCAATTCTGGCATAGTTTTTATCATTTCTAATCTTTTTTGAATACCTATAACCATCGGCATAGGCAAAGCTTTAGCATATATTTGAGATCTCATATTGTAGCGTAAATAATTAATAATATTTTTAGGACCAGCAATAAATCCACCAATTCCAGCAAAAGCTTTTGCAAAAGTGCCAAAATACAAGTCTACTTTGGACTGTAACCCAAAATGTTCATCTGTGCCAGCACCTGTTGGTCCCATAGTGCCTATACCATGAGCATCATCTATTAATAAACGGAAATTATATTTATCTTTCAAAGCTATGATACCTGGCAAATCACCTAGCTCAGCAGTCATACCATACACACCTTCGGTAATCACTAAAATACCACCACCAGTTTCTTTGGTAACAGCCTCTGCATGTTGTAATTGTTTTTCTAAACTTTCCATATCATTATGCTTGTAAGTAAAACGTTTACCTATATGTAGTCGCATACCATCGATTATACAAGCATGAGCTTCCTCATCATAAACTATTACATCTTTTCTACCTACAAGATTATCAATTATGGATATCATACCTTGATATCCATAATTTAGTACATAAGCATCTTCACGTTTCACGAAATCAGCTAATTGTTTTTCTAATTTTCTATGTTCTTTAGTATGACCACTCATCATTCTAGCACCCATTGGATATGCTAATCCATATTTAGCAGCTGCTTCAGCATCTACTTTTCTCACCTCTGGATGGTTAGCTAATCCTAAATAATTATTCAAACTCCATACTATCATTTCTTTGCCCATAAATTTCATACGAGGGCCTATTTCTCCCTCTAATTGCGGATACATGAAATAGCCATGTGCGAATTCATAATATTTACCTAATGGAGTGTCATCTAAATTAAACTTTTCAAAAATATCCATAATTTTTTTGCAAAATTGTACATTTTTTTTTAATTGGTAACAAAATATGAAAAAATACATTATTTTATTTATTTTTATTGAATTAGGTGTTTAATTAAACACTTAATTCAAAATATTAATATTGACGGAAAGAATATCACCAATGATAGTAAATGTAATTTTATTAAGCATATAATAACATGTAAAAGTTTTTATTCTTTTAAAAAAATCATTTATTGCAGTCTCATCTTTAATAATCTAATGTATACACTTATCTATTATTTAAATAATGAAATATTTACAGTTTAATTGATAAAATATATTTATAATTAAATTATAAATTAATATGAAATTAAAATATATTATTAAAAAATAATTAATTTTGCATATAAAATAAAATTATCATGAAACAAATTATTTTTATTATTTTATCATGCATTATTATTAATGTAAGTGCACAGTCACGTTATTACAAGGCTCAGATGCACTGCCATACAACGAATAGTGATGGCAACTATGATCCCATAGACTTAATCAATAAATATAAAGATGCAGGTTACGAAATTTTGATGATAACTGATCATAATTTTGTTACTAATGGTGCTTCATACAATGTACCTGGCATTTTATGTATCAATGGTGAAGAAATCACCTTTGATAGGCATATGAATGGTTTTTTCTTAGATCATGCTA
Organism: Bacteroidales bacterium; assembly: GCA_033809015.1. GTDB lineage: Bacteria > Bacteroidota > Bacteroidia > Bacteroidales > DTU049 > DTU049. Next base: position 1,426 of record JAPXMM010000067.1, on the reverse strand, counting down.
TAATACCTGATGAAAATTTCAATTGTCAAGATGCAATATATTCTGTGCAAGCACAAGGTGGATTAATTCAATTAAATCATTATTGTGCTGGATTATTAACACCAGATGAATGGGAGGTTTCAGCATCAGAAATTATGAATTTAAATAATGGTCCTGATATTTTGGAGATTTTCAATACAGCACAGGAAGCATTGCAAACACATGATGACAAAACTATATGGGATTCACTGTTGACTGCTGGCAAAATAGTTTGGGGTGGAGCAGATGATGATTTTCATCCTGCTGTACTCGAAAGTATTGAATTTAATCACGCTTGGAATATGATTTTTTTAGATAGTTTGACAGAAAATAATGTTTATCAAGCTATTAAAAATGGTAATTTTTATGCATCTACAGGTGTTGAAATTTATAATTATAATGTAACTAACTATAATACTTTTAAAACAATAGAAATTAATAGTAATGCAACACAAATTGACTTTTGGGGGCCAGGGCATACTTTGTTATATAGTGTAAATGGAGGTTATGCACAATATATTTTACAAGACTATTCATATGTGAGAGCTGAATTGATTATAGATGGCTTCACATCTAATCAATATGCATGGACGCAACCAGTTTTCATGGAGTCCATAAATAATGTAGAAAATCAAGATGTATTACCTATAATTAATCTTTATCCTAATCCTGCATCTACAACTATTTCTTTATCATTAATTGCCAGTGAATCAATTCATGCTAAGTTAAAGATAATAGATATTTTGGGTAGGCAACAAATAGAAATTTTTGATGGATTACTAAAGCCTTATAAAAATACAATAAATTTTGATGTAAGTTATTTAGAAAGTGGTCAATATTATATCTTGATTGAGACCGAAAAAGGATATAAAGGATTGCCACTACAGATTATTAGATAAAGCTTTATCTCAAAGTATTTTCACTTTTTTTAATTTATTATTGAAACACGTATATTCAAAAATATTTATATCCCTATTAATTAACATATTTTTATGTATATTAATTATTATAAAAAAAATTATTAACTCAATGAAGTATAAAAATAAATAATAATTTTTTTAATCAAAAAATTATTTATAATTTTGCAATCCAAAAATTATGTACAATGTTTGCAATAGTAGAATTGGGTGGAAAACAATTTAAGGTCACAGAAGGCACTAAGTTATATATTAGTAGATTAGATGCTGAACCAGATAGCACCGTAGAAAGTGATAAAGTTTTATTGATAGCTAATGATGATGATGTGAAAGTAGGTAATCCTAATGTAGATGGAGCTAAAATAACTTTCAAGGTTTTAGAACATCTTAAAGGGCCTAAAGTAACAGTTTTCAAAAAGAAAAATCGTAAAGGATATAGAGTGAAACGTGGCTTTCGCCCTTATCTGACAAAAGTAGAAATTTTAAATATT
>JAPXMM010000066.1:0-13586 GCA_033809015.1 Bacteroidales bacterium | reverse complement strand
AAGATGAGGTGGAATCAGATATTGGGCGACTATTGAACTTGTCATCGCACGATAGGTGGGCGTGGGAGCGGTATTTTAGATTGATGAAATTAAAATATTGATATATCATTGAAAGTTAAACAAAATTTTTGCACTCTACCATTTGACTAATCCCTTTTTCAATAATTCACTTCCTACATTTTTATTTGATGATTTGTAATAATATCAAAATATTTATTATCCCAAAAATAATTAAATTTTAATCTATCCATATTTTTATTTTCTATATATTTATTTGGTAAAAAAATATTAGAATTAGAGAAAATATGTAATAGCAATTCTGAACAATAAAAAGAACTGGAATCATTCAAATCGAAACTATGATCAAAAGGAATGCCTTTTTTTAAATAATAATTAGCCCATGAGATCAATTTTGTTATGTTAGTAGAGTCTAAATTTCTGTATCTAGTAATTAAAATTGAATTTGGTTGACTATTTTTAATAAAAATATCAATGCAATCATCTTGTACTCCATCGATTGGTGATAGTGAAGAAGAAACACTATGTATCACCTTATAATGATTTCTACAGCTATCACAAGGAACTATAATACCGCAATGGCTAACTTTATATTCTTCATTTAAGATTTTAGATATACTCTCTGATACTGTACCATACCCTAATCTCAAAATTATATCTCCTGCATGTATTCTACTATATTCATTTTCTGAAAGATTATATGTAGATAAAACTAATTTTTTATTAGCTTTCACTTCATTTGTTGTTACATATATAGCGATAATAGCAATCAAAGCTATTATAAAAAGCCATATTTTTTTCATCAGTCTATTTTCAGCAAAATTATTAAAAATATTACTATTTTTGTAAAAAATCCTTTATTATTTCTTTATACAATAATGAAAAATGTATTTTTTTATATATCTAAAATCTTAGATTTTCTTATAAATCCTTTGGTTATAGTCTTTATTTTATTATTAATTGCTTTATTTACAAAAAAGAAAAAATTATGGTTAAGTATATCGATAATTTTATTGTATCTGTTTGCAAATCCATATCTAGTAACTAATGTAGCCAAGTTATGGGAAATGCCAACTACCACAATTGTCGATAACACATATGAAATTGCTATAGTTTTAGGTGGTGGTATGGTTACTAGCACTCAAGATTCTAATATTATTTTCAAATATAATCCAGATAGGATAATGAAAGCTTTAAAACTATATAATGAGGGAAAAGTAAAAAAAATCTTAATTAGTAGTGGCAGCGGGTCTATGATACATAGAGATATATTGGAAGCAAAGCTCTTGAAAACTGCACTAGTGCAAATAGGATATCCCGATTCTATTTTCATTGTAGAAGCTAAATCTAATAATACTTATGAAAATGCTGTTTACACAAAGGAAATTTTAGATTCATTAAAGATTCCACATAGTAAAACTATTTTAATAACTTCTTCATTACATATGAAAAGAGCTTACAAATGTTTTGAGAAGCAAGGAATGTATTGTTTACCATATCCTGTAGCTCCTGTGAATTCATATCAAGCTGTTTCGCCTTCTTTTTATTTTCTACCTGATGCTTCAGCACTAGAATTAACAAACAATATTTTACATGAAATATTTGGATTATTAGCATACAAAATAATGGGGTACGCTTGATAAAATTAAATTGAATAAATATTTTACGGAATATAAATTTCTAAAGCTAATATATCACTATAAGCACGCAAACGAATTTCAGTGAACGAAGCCGGTATCATACAGCAATCTCCAGCTAAAAAATCAATTTGGTGCTCATTAACAAATATTTCTCCATTGCCATTTAAAAAAAGATAAGCAAAAAAACTATCAAAAAGTTCTACATTTTTTATAATCTCTTTACCAGCAGATAGGACTACTCTATTAGTTACGAAATCTTTTCCATTAAATAAATTAACAGTTTTATCAGTAAAAAATGGCTGATACATTAAGTCCTCGAGTGGTGCATCATAGTCAATCACTTGCAGAGCTTTATCTAAATGCAATGGTCGAGGATTAGCTGCATCCTGTGGTCTATCCCAATCATAAATACGATAAGTAATATCACTACTTTGCTGTATCTCTGCTAAAAATAGCCCTGGTCCCAGAGCATGCACGGTGCCAGCAGGAGTATATATATAGCTATGTGGCGATACATTAATATTTCGGAATATTTGTTCTATTTTTTTCTCATTTAAATATTTTCTCACAATATTAGGATCAGCTTTTCGAGACAATCCATGAATTATCTGTGCATTATTATCAGTTTTCAAAAAATACCAAAGTTCATTCTTTCCAAACTCTTGATTTTCAAGTTTTTTTGCCCAATAATCATCAGGATGCACTTGTATGCTTAGCCATTCTGTAGTATCTAAAAGTTTAATTAATATTGGTAAATTAGTACCGTATTTTTCGAAAACATGTTCTCCTACTAGCTCATCCATAAAAATTTCTATCATTTCTGCAATATTATTACCAGCCCACTCACCATTGATTATTTCACTTTCTTTGCCAGCAATAGCACTGAGTAACCATGCTTCACCGATACGTTCGTCAGTGTTTTCATGATAAAACTGAGCTAAATTTTCACCACCCCATACTTTAGGAAATAACTGAGGTTTAAACTTAAATGGATACAGAGTTTGCATAATTTTAATTAATATTCTTTTTTATAACTAACTATTATTTTTAAATTTATTTAATTGCAGTCTAGCCATATCTACATAAATACTTACAGGAAAATCAGTAATTAACTGCAATAGTAATTCTTTAGCTTTATCATAATTTTTATAAACATCAGCATAAATCATTGCTAAATCATAAAGAGCATCATCAGCCATTATTTCATAATAATAACTATCTATAATTTTAGTCAACTTGGCAATGGCTTTATCATATTGAGATAATTTTTTATAAATTTGAGCTTTTTTGTACAAAATATCATCAATTATAGGATGAGAAGTATAACTAACCAAAATAGTATCTAAATAATCTAATGCTTTATTAAAATCAAAAATATGCTCCATATATTCAGCTTTTGCGAAATATTGCAAAGGTACATATGAGCTATCAAAAGCTATATTTTCTTGGATAAATACTGATTTATTAATAGCATCATTAGCCACAAATTTAGTAGTGGAGCCTTTGAGCACATCAAATTGAGCTTTAGCAAATTGTATATCACCAATTAAATAGTAAATATATGCTTTATAATATTTGGCATAATAACCAGTCGTATCTTCCTTAAAATCTTTTTCTACTTGCCCACACAGTAAAATAGCATCCCATGGATTATCCATAGCCAAATATATATCTGCCATAGCGAATTTCACTTGAGCTTGTACAGGTGTGACAGATACATTTTTTTTCAAAATTTCTTGCAAATTATTCAACCCTTTATAGCAATCATGCAAATAAAAACATAAAATCTTACTATAATTAATCATAAAATCTGGTTGATATCGAAATTCTGGATATTCAGAAATGAATTTTTCTATCTCATTATTCAAATTTTTAATCTCAAGAGCATCATTAGTAGAATGTACTAATACATTTTTCATCTTTTCATTTAGTAATAAAACTCTAGCTTTCAATGTATATGGAGAATTCGGAAATTGAGTAATTAATTTTTCAAAAGCATTTATTGCTAATTGATTTTTGCCAATATTTAATAAATCTTCACCAAGCTCGAATAATATTTGTCCCTGTCCATTAGTTCTTTTTTCATAAGCAACAGCTTGATTGATAGCAGCTTCGAAATTTCCTGTTTGATTATAAAACCAAATTAATAATTCATTATATAATTGATTTTTAGGATTATTAGAAATGAAATTCAATAAAACATCTTTTAGTACAGGAGCGAATTCATCAGCTTTATCCACTTGCAATACTGAAGTAAAGACCTTGATTAGCCAATATTTGTCATCAGAGAAATTTTTTATCAAGTTTGTTATCAGCAAAGAAGCATTTTTATAATCTTTAGCTATTACATATTTAGTCGCAAGATTTTCATTTATTTGTTTAGATAAAGGTAATGTTTTAGCACCAGCTTCTAATATCTTAATAGACAAGTCTATTTTGTTTTTAAATTCACAAGCTTGAGCCAAATCTAAATAAACAACTTCATTATTGGCAGCTATATTTAATATATCCTCCCAAGTTTTTTGAAATTTTTTATTATCATTTTCTAATTCATAAACCTCCAACAAATCTATATAGTATCGAGCACTTGGATTATTTTTTAATTGTGTAGAAATTAACTTTTCAGCTTCTTTAAATTTATTAATTTTAATCAAAGAACTCAAAAAATTATCATAAATATATGTATTAGCATTCCTATAATAAAGCTTTTCATAAATAGAAGCAGCATTTTGATAATCGCCACGTTGATAAAATTCTAAAGCTAATGCCTCATCATTTGTAGGATTCTGTGAGAGCACTAATGACGCATTAATAAATAATAAAATAATACACAACGAAAATCTAAATTTCATTCACAATGATAATTTATACAAAGTTAAAAAAAATAAAATAAAGGGAATATAATACTTATAAAAGTTAATAAGCAAAAATAGAAGAAAAATAATATTACCTAATAAAATCGACGCCCATATAAGGAACTAGCACTTTTGGTATTATAATGCCATCAATAGTTTGATTATTTTCTAATAAAGCAGCGACAATTCTAGGAAGAGCAAGAGCACTACCATTAAGGGTATGAGCCAGAGTAGTTTTACCACTATTCATTTTAATTCTCAATTTTAATCTATTAGCTTGGAAATTTTCAAAATTAGATACAGAACTGACCTCAAGCCATCTTTGCTGACCAGCAGAGAAAACTTCAAAATCATAAGTAAGAGCAGAAGTGAAGCTAATATCTCCGCCACATAATTTCACAATTCGATAAGGCAGCTCCAGAGCTTGTACTAAAGACTCCACATAAGCAACCATTTCCTCTAAAACATCATAAGAATTATCTGGATGAGCTATTTGAACAATCTCAACTTTGTCAAACTGATGTAATCTATTAAGTCCTCTAACATCTTTGCCATAAGAGCCAGCTTCGCGACGAAAACAGGCGGAATAAGCTACATTTTTGATTGGTAAATTGTCCTCAGCAATGATAGTATCACGATAAATATTCGTTACAGGCACCTCAGCAGTAGGTATCAAATAAAGTTGATCTAAATCTACATAATACATTTGGCTGTCTTTATCAGGTAATTGTCCAGTAGCAAAAGCTGAGTCCTGGTTAACTAAAAGTGGAGGCTCTATTTCATTATATCCATTTGCCCAGGCTTGATCGAGAAAGAATTGAATAAGAGCTCTCTGCAGCTTAGCACTCCATTTCTTATAAATAGGAAAACCTGCTCCAGTAATTTTGGAACCTAAAGAAAAATCAATTAAATCATACTTTTCAGCTAATTCCCAATGTGGCATAGCGGGAAAATCAAACGTAGGAATATCACCACCGTTCTTAACAATCAAATTGTCTTCAGCTGTCTTACCATCTGGTACAGACTCATGAGGAATATTTGGAAGTAATACTAAAATGTTATTTATTTTGGATTCTATTTCCTTTAAAACAACATCTTTTTCTTGAATTTGTAGCTTAATAGAAGCCGTTTCGACTTTATATTTATTAGCTTCATCGAAATTTTTATTTTTGATAAAAATTCCAATTTGACGAGAGAGATCATTCATTTTATTTTGTAAATTATCACGCGAGGTTTGTAATGACCTCCTTTGATTATCTAGCATTATAATTTCGTCTACTAAATTTAAATCAGTAAAATGCTTTTTCATAAGTCCATTTTTCACTCTTTCAGTCTCAGTTCTAATAGTATTCAATGGTATCATAACATTAAAATTTTATTGCAAAATTAATTGATAATTTTTAAAATAAATTTTAAAAAAATAAAAAATATCAAAAAAGATAAGTCCTAAACTATTTTAGAAAAACTTTTTTAACACTTTTACGCTTTCACAAGTATTTTTATAATTTTTGTAAAAATTTATTTAAAATCTTTTAAAAAAACATCTTTGCCATCAAATACCGCATATGTAGGCTCTGTAAGCCATGTGCCAAGGTTAATGTATCTAATCTCATTAATTATCGTATCCATTTTTAAATGTCTATGCCCCATTATAGCAATGTCTGGCTTATTAATTTGATCTAAATTTGCTAAAAATTTAATAATAAATTCTTTATCATCACCCTTATATTCTTCAATATGTTTTTCGTAATTTCCTCTACTAGTAGATGATAAACTTTGTGCTATCTTAAAGGCAAAATATGGGTGTATGGTAGAAAATAAAATTTGAGCAAATCTATTTTTAAAAACAGCTTTCATAATTTTATAACCATAATCATCAGGACCAATACCATCTCCATGTCCTAGAAGTAATCTAATATTATTAATTTGAAATCCTGCTATTTCTCTATAAATCTTAAAACCAATTTCATTTCTTAGATATCCATAAGTCCACAAATCATGATTTCCTACAAAAAAATGTATCTCTATACCAGCATCAACCATTTTGGCTAATTGACCAAATAATCTAACAAATGATTTGGGAACGACATATTTATACTCATACCAAAAATCAAATAAATCACCTAAAATAAATACAGCTTGAGCATAAGGTTCTATTTGCTCTAACCATTTAACAAGTAATTTTTCTCTTTTTTTGCTTTCTAGTTCGTTAGGTACACCTAAGTGAATATCAGATATAAAATATAGATTTTTGTTATCATTTAAAACATATGGAATATAAAAAATGTCTTTTTTCATTTAGTTAATTTGAGAGATGATACATCAATGCTATCAATATGATGAGCTTTATCTCGTATTATTCCACTGTCATCTAGCAAGTAATACATTGGCAAAATATCCACAGCATACAGTTGAGCTACTGGACTACGTAAGCTACTAAGGTCATAGCATATTGTCCAATTAATTTTTTCTCCATCTATAGCTCTTTTCATCGTCTCCGTGTCATAATCTAAAAAAATGGTAACTATTTTTACATTTTTTCTTGTTAATTGTGGTAAAATGTTTTTTAATTTTTTTATATCTTTTACACTAGATAGAGAAGCTCCAGCAAAGAAATGTAATAATATAGGCTGGCCAATATTTAGAGACAAAACAAAGTCTGAATCTGATTGCCAAAGAGGCAATGCAAAATCTGGTGCAGGTTTGCCAATAGCCAACCTACTTAATATGCTATCACGCTCAGCTATTTGAGTTTTTACTTTATTTATTCTCATCTCCAAATTGATAATGTGCTCATTACTATGATATTTTTTTTCTAAATTTTCTAATACCCACTGATAAAATTCTAAATCCTTAACTTCATCAAATAATGGTTGAGTTATAAAATACTGATAAATTATGAACACATTAGCAAAATCTTCAGGATTTTTATTTATTAGTGATAATGCAGAATCTCTCTGTGCTTTAAAAATTGCTAAAGCATCAGCATCTAAAGAATCTTTAAGCTCTAAACTATTATCATCATATTTATGATTTTCCCAAAAAATAGTAAGATTGGTCAATTTGTCCATATTTTCACGAGTAAAAGCTCTATATTTGTGAATTGTCTCACTTGATGGAGAGCCCAAAACAGAATATGTAGCATCTAATTGGGAATAATTACCACTTATATAAATATTTTCTTTAGGATGAGCTGCTAATATTATAAAATTTGTATCATTAGTATAAACTTTGATAAATTGCGGTTGAGAAATAGGTAATCTAACTCTGAAACTTCCTTCCTCATTTAGGTTACAGCTATCCAAAGGTTCTAATTCTTTAGGATGTATAATCGAAAAATATAAAGGTTTGCCACCTCCACCGATAAATCTTCCAGAAATATCTACTTGCCCATCAGGGACTTGTCTTTTACAACCAAAAAATAATGGAATTAAAATTAGTATAGATAATAAAATTATTTTTATTTTTTTCATGATAATTGATTTAAGTTTATAATTCAAATTGAAAAGGTAATAATAAATTAATAGAAGGTAAAATTATCCCTTTCATCAATGGACTAAGTAAAATAACACGTAGGGGCATATTTTGAGCAGTTTGAATTTCTGCCATCACTTGTCTACAAGCACCACACGGAGTTATAATTTCTTTATATGTTTTTTCAATGTTATTAGCATAGATAGCAATCGTCTCAATAGCCTCATTTGGATATGCACTATGAGCATAAAATAAAGCAACTCGTTCTGCACACAAACCAGATGGATAGGCGATATTTTCTTGGTTATTACCTTGTATTATTATATTATTTGATAATCTGACAGCAGCTCCTACATGAAAATTACTGTATGGTGCATATGCACGACTCGAAGCTTCTATAGCATTATTTACCAATTCTTGATCTTTTTCATCTAACTCTTCTATTTTATCAAATATTGTATATTCCAATCCTAAATATTCTTTTTTCATTTTAAAAATTAATTATAGTGTACAAATTTACGATAAATTTTTAATTTTATTACTTGATAAAAAACCGTTAATAAATTTTAGACAATTAATGCAATTAAGTCTATATAAATTCATAAAACACTAATTAATTTTATAAAAATAACAAATTAGAATTATTTTAAGCAAAATTTTTTATATAATTTTGCATTACACATTTTAAAAAATAAAAAATATGAAAAAAATTCTTTTATTATCATTGATTGTAATTATCAATATCAGTTTCTTATTTTCTCAAAAAATAGAGTTAAATGATGCTATGTCTTTAGCTAAAAAATTTGAGCGGACAAGTAAATACATGCAACAATCAATAATATTAGCACAACAAACACCTTATTATTATATTTTTACAAATGAGCAAAATAATTCTTTTGTAATAATAAGTGCATATAAACAACTATATCCAATATTAGGATATTCCACAGAAAGCGGATTTGATGCTAATAATATAATTCCACCATTACAATGGTTCTTAGATGGATTAAGTGAACAAGCTGAGATAGCAATTGCTGATCCTAAATCTACTGATAGGTTCAGAGAAGCATGGGATAATTTAGAGAAATTTGGACATCCTGAAGGTAAAAATGTAGCAATAGTTTCACCTTTACTAACAACTAAATGGGATCAAGGTTGCTATTATAATGCATTATGTCCTATAGATCCTAATGGTCCATGTAGTCACGTATGGGCTGGTTGTGTAGCAACAGCTATGGGTCAGATTATGAAATATCACGCTTATCCCACATCTGGCACTGGCACACCCTCCTATACATCTGATTATGGTTTATTATCTGTTATGCTCGATACAGTAACGTATAATTATGCAGCTATGCCAAATCAACTCAGCTCAAGTACTGATAGTATACAAGTAGCAAAGTTAATTTATCATGCTGGTGTTTCTGTATCTATGGGCTATGGCCCAGACGGTAGTGGAGCTCAGTCGTCAAATGCAGCTCTATCCTTTAAAAATTATTTTAAATATCCATCATATGTAGAATATGTTTCTAGAGAAGGGATGGAAGATATTAGCTGGGGATTTATTCTAAAAACAGAAATTGATGCTAAAAGGCCTATTTATTATTCAGGTGGTGGGCTACCTGGTGAAGCTGGTCACGCTTTTGTATGTGATGGTTATGATGGAGATACACATTTTCATTTTAATTGGGGATGGAACGGTTATGCTAACGGATATTTCTATCTAAACAACTTAACTCCTGCTAGCAACAATTTTAATAATGGACAAGACATAATAAAAGGTGTAGAGCCAGCTGATGATGACCAAGTATATTGTGATAATTTAACAACTTTAACAGCTGAAAGTGGTACAATAGAAGATGGTAGCGGCAGCGCTAGATATGGAAATAATTCCTCTTGTGGCTGGATAATTAGTCCTTCTTCTCAACCTTCATCCATTATTTTAACTGTTGAATACTTAGCATTAGAAGAAGAAATAGATTATGTAATTATATATGAAGGAACATCTAGTTCTGGTAATGTAATAGCTGCTCTGACAGGTCATACTTTACCTTCTCCAGCTACATATTATATATCTTCTCCAAATGTATATATCGAATTTACTTCTAACGAATCTCTGAGAGATGATGGTTTTAGAATCAGCTATCAAGCAGGTAATAATATCAATGATATAGCAAACAATATTTTATCTATTTATCCTAATCCTGCAAATGATTTTATAACAGTAGAAACTAATGTAAACATTAATAATGTAAAAATATTTAATTCATTAGGACAAAATGTACTAAATCAAAATTTCCAAAACCAAAGCAAAATAAAATTGAATATAGAAAATATTATTCCTGGCTTATATATATTAGAAACTTCATTAGACAATGGACTTAAACTGCGTAAAACTATAAATATTCAATAAAACAACAATATTCAAAATAAAAAAAGGGGCTACTAGCCCCTTTTTTTATTAAACCCAATTTGAAAAAATTACTAAATAGATTTGACATCTAAAATATCTCTAAGAGTATTACCTAGTAGCATAGTAAGTAAGATAATTAATGTAAGGCATATACCTGGTATTAATGCTAAATAAAAAGTAGGCAAAAGCAAATGACCAAAATACTCTTGTATCATAGCTCCCCAAGAAACCATCGGTGGTTGAATGCCAATCCCCAAAAAACTTAATCCCGATTCTAGTAATAGAGCTGTAGATAAATTAGAAGCAGCTAAAATAGTTATAATGCCACCAAGAGAAGGTAATACACTGTGAATAAGAATGTATCTATTAGAAAAACCTAATGCTTTTAAACCACTTATATAATCTTCTTGTTTGATAGATAATACTTGTCCTCTAACGATTCTAGCCACATCCATCCACAGAGTAAAACCAATTGCTAAAAATACAGGTGTAAATCCTTTACCTAAAGCAAAAGACATTGCCATAGCAATCAAAATACTCGGTATAGACCATAAAACTGTTACAAAAAACATAACAACTTTATCTATCCATCCACCATAAAATCCTCCTAAAATCCCCATAAATACTCCTAAGATAATAGAAAACAATGTAGATATCAATCCAACTAATAAACTAATACGTGTTCCCCATAAAATACGACTTAAAACATCTCGTCCCATTCTATCAGTACCAAACCAAAATTTTATTTTTTTCATTTTTATATTATTCGTATCCCATGGTATAGATTTTATCTCGCCTTCTTTATATGTTCTGATTATTATATTATCATCTCTGATTTGATAAAAATCTATGCTAATCATTTCACTATGAGGCTGATAGCCCCAAATCAATTTTCTATAAAAAGGAATCTTATCTTCAGAATCTTGTATCACAAACATTACTTCTGATCCCATTGGCAAATATGCTAGCTCTGGATGTTGCTGATTAGCAAAATAAGATTTATCTGGTGCAATAAATGGAGTAAATATAGCTGCTAATATGATTAAAATAAAAACAAATAATAGTATTCTAAGTTGATTTCTGTTTTTTTTCTTTTCCATCATAAACAAAAGTTATTGAGCAAAAATATATATTTTTTATTATTTCATAAATCAAATCAAAAAAATAAGATCATATATTCAAAAAAAGTTATAACTTTAACAAAAATTTTATTATAAAATAAAAATGCAAATAAATAAAAGAATAGTGATATTGCTAAATCTGCTAATCCCTATTTTAAGTTTCACACAAAGTACATATGGTTTTTTAGATTTTAGTAATAATGCTAGAAGTAATGCATTAGGTAATATATTATATTCTGTTTACGAGCCAGATGCCATGTCTTATTATCACAATCCAGGATATATAAATGACAGTGACGCATATACTGTAGGTATTAATTATGATCGATATGCAGCAGACATTTCTCAATTTGTATTAAATTTTAATCCACATTTTACAAATATTGGGACTTTTAACTTTGCCATAAAGTATGTGAATTATGGTAAATTTCAAGGATATGATTGGACAGGCGAAGAAACTAATGATTTTTTTGTAAACAATTTTGTATTCAGTGTAGGCTATGGGAAAAAATTATTTGAAAAAATAAACATTGGAATCAACATTAAGGGAGCATATATCCAAGCAGATAAATATGCTATAGCATTAGCCTCGGATATAGCTTTAAATTATTATGATACAATCCCCCAAATCAGTCTATCTCTATTTGTAAGGAATATAGGACATGAAATAATACAAAATTTTGGAGATAAAAAAAATAGCTCCATACCATTTAATCTAGCATTAGCAATGTCTAAAAGATTTTTAAATGCCCCATTTAGATTTCACCTATATTTGCACGATTTACATGATTGGCATTTAAGATACACAGACAGTACATCACTACAATTAGACCCATTCACAAATCAATATAATGAACCCAAAAAATTCGCTAAAACTACAGATGAGATAATGAGACATTTAGCATTCGGTATAGAAATAATTCCTATGAAATTTTTAAGTTTAATGATGGGCTACAATTATCAAACAAGACAAGAGATGCAAATAGATAGTCATAAAGGCATAGTAGGTTTCTCATTTGGTGTGGGACTATATACTAATCGATTTTCATTCATTTACTCATACAATATCTCTCACCTAGCCTACGGACCCAATAATTTTTCATTGATAATACCTTTAAAATCATATTTATAAAAATATTATGGACAGAAATCCTAAAGCAAAAACACTAAAAAATTTAGCAAATTATTTAGAGAAAAAAGCTAATCTTAAGCAAGACGTTTTCGATAATACCAAAAGTGCATTTGACTTACTTAAACAAGAATCTATGTATCTATTGAAAGAATTAAGGAACAATATGCTAAATAAAAAAAGAGTTATACCACTAGAAATTATTGAACATACAGAATTCGAATTTGAAATTAAATTTGCAGGAGACATATTGGCATTTTTCATGCATACAAATGCATTTATGCTACCTCCCTTTCACCCAGTATTAAAAAATAACTATGCAAAAGAAAATAAAGAAAATGCCTTTGTAGGTATAATCAATATTTTTAATTTTTTAGCAGATTCATTTAAATATAATAGATATGATGATGTAGGATACCTAATTGGTAGAATATATATAAATAAAGATAACCATTTCTATGTAGAAGGCAGACCAGAAATACGAAATATTCCGATACAATTTGAGTATCAAAAAATATCATCTAAAGAAATGCGAAATGTTCTAATAAATAGTATTTTATCGACGATAGATTTTGATTTAATGTCTCCACCATTAGAAGGGCTAGAACCAATAGCTGTAAGAATGTATTTAGACGCATTAGAGAGTTATCCATTAAAGACCAGTAAATTAGTGGGTTTCAGAGTGAATAATTTTAATAAATAGGGGATGAGGAGGGGGGTATAATATATTTTGTTTGGAAATATATTTGATTTCATTTCTAAATTTTAATTAATTTTGTAAAAAAATAATTAGCTATGAAACAATTAGTTGACAATCTAGTAGAACATTTATCCATGGGCAAACAAGAGCATTTAGCATTCCTTGATGGACTCTTTTACCTGATAAAACAAAAAGATGCTGACGTAGTAGACTACCAAGGTCTCAAAGCTCAGAGT
>JAPXMM010000065.1:0-13697 GCA_033809015.1 Bacteroidales bacterium | reverse complement strand
AAAACTCCTGCTGGGTGATTCCAAGAAAGATAAAATCTATTATCGCAAATAGACAAGTCACCAGTAACATTTATAGTCTCAATAGCGTTGGATAGTGGGCTAGTATTACCACAACTATCTAAAGCTGCAACTCTATATTGTTCTGCTTCATTACCAGCTGTAGAATTAGAATTTTCAAAATATGTAGAACCATAGACTGTATCTATAGGAGTCCAAAAACCAGATTCATATTTATAGATTATATAAGCTACCACATCATGAGAATTAGAAGCCTGCCATCCCATAGCAGCGTGTCCATTTGATAATACTGTTACTGAATCTAACCAGGGAGATTGCGGCGGCATCACATTACGTAATAACGCTTTATCAATATTTGACATAGAAATACAGCCACTGAGATCTTTTTGCAAAATTTTATATGCAATAGTATCTAAACATGGATAAATAGTATCTACATAATTAGTATTAGTTTCAAAGTCAATTAACGTCCAAGAGCCTAATGGATATTTTCTATAAATTTCAAAATCTGATGAAGTTGTTAATCTAGGAATATGAAGTTCATTCCATGATAATAAATCTGTACCATTAAGTGGATCTGTTAATACTAAATATATTGTAGATAAGGTATCTGAATTATTTGTATTAGTAATAGGAGAACCATATATAGCTCTTAAATAATAATAAACTTTATGCAAATTAGCTTGTGCAGACATATGTGTGTAGCTAGTAACTGAAATATTATTTATAGTAGTTATCAATGAATAAGGGCCATTAATATTATTAGAAGAAAAAATTTCATATGAAACAAAATCTCCACCAGGATCATTGCTAGCTAGCCAGGTAATAGTAACGTTTCCATTATTTAATACTTCTAAACAACGTAGCTCTGGTACACTTACTTGTCCATGTAAAAAATATTGTAAAAAAAATAAGATATAAAAAAAAATTCTTTGCTTCATTGATTCAATTTTCTTTCACTCCCCTACTCTATCTTTTAACAAAATCTGCTAATTTATCCATTTATTATATATAGCTCCGCTTCGTCCATTCTCCATTTCCCCCAGTCTCCCTATCCCCTTGTCACTTAGTTTCCTCATCAAGCTTTCCAGCCGTCACAATTATCATTTTCTCCCACGGCACATATTGAGCAAATTTTTCTCTAATTTCCTTTTCATTACAATTTTTAATAACGTAAAAAAGATTTTTATAGTATGAATCTACTGATACACCTAAATCACTCATTTTTAATTGATTTTTTATAATATTAAAAGCACCATCAAAGGCGAATAAACTCGTTCCCATCATATAATTTCTAACTCTATTCAGCTCTTTATCATTTATAGGTTCATTAATAAACTTTTCATATTCTGTTCTAATCTCATTAATAGCAAAATTAGCTTGGTCAGCTTTAACCTCAGCAAATATGCTCCATACAGACTGATATTTAAAATGATTAGTTCTAGAAAATATGCCATAAGTGAGGCCTTTTTCTTCTCTAATATTTTTATTTAGTCTACTACCAAAATATCCACCAAAAATTGTTTGTCCAATTAGAAAATATGGATAATCTTTCTCTCTCAATGTTTTAATCTGACAACCCATTTTAATAGCAGTTTGTAAAGATGATTTCTTATTAATGTGTAAAGACTTCTTAGCTGGTTCTTTACTAATTATAGTTTGATCCTCAATGTTTAAATTAGGTAACAAAATAAAATGTTCTGTAACTGACCTAATGATTTGATCATCATAATTGCCAGCTAACCCCCATATAGATTGGGAAAAATCGAAATATTTTTGGGCAAAATTTAATAGATTTTTTCTTTGAGTTAAAAATATATCAGAATATTTAATATATCTACCATAGGGATGATTAACACCAAAAAGTAATTTATAAAAATTTTTATTAGCAATAGATTTTACTTTTTTATTTTCAATCTTTAAAATGCCCAAAATTTCTTGCTTTTGTAGTAGTAATTCTTTTTTAGGATAAATAGCATCTGTCAAAAGCTCAAATAATAAATCAATGGCTTGCAAAAAGAAATCTTTTAAAGCAATTAAAGAAATATTCACCGAATCTGGGCTCACAGAAATATCTAATGATGCTCCACAATAATTTAATTCCTCAGCTATTTGTATTGAACTTTTTTTATTAGTACCTACTTTTATCATTTCCCAAGCAAATTTGCCAACTACAGGATTCGTTGCATATTTATAACCACAAGGCACTGTGATATATAGAGAAACTAAATCTGTTCGCTGTGTAGAATATGTATATAGCTTTGTTTTATTATTTAGTGAAAATTCTTCAACATAAGGAATTTCAGGTTCTTTAGGTATATTAATATTTGGTCTCATAATTAATCATTTTTTTAAATAATTTAAAACAAAAGCTATATCATGGTTCAATATTCTATTTGCTAAACTCATTATATCTTCTTTAGTGATAGAGCGATAAACATCATAATTTTCGAATAAAAGTTCGGCATTACCTAAAGCTTCATAAAAAGAAAGTTCAAAACCTACCTTTTGTAAATCGTAAATATCCATCGATAAAGAGCTAAGATACATATTTTTTACTTTGTCGAGTTCTCTATCTGTGATAGGTTTTTTATTAAAATTAATCAATTCTTCCCATAGAGCAGCTTCTGCTTTGCTAACGTCTATAGAAGGTTTTACTATTCCCATGATAAGCATTAGTCCAGGGTCTACACTCCCCATTATGCTAGCATCTACAGAAATAAATAATTTTTTTTCTTTGACTAATGATGTATATAAACGCGATGAATTGTCATTTCCCAAGATATCAGACAAAATATCATAAGTACAGTATTCTGGAGATAATCTACCAGGCATAGGAAATGCAATAACTATAAGATTTAAAGGAACATCACGTTTTATAATTTTTTTTACTTGATGCTCGATAGGTTGCTCTAACGGATAATTACGTTCATTTATCGGATTAGATGGGATATTTTCGAAATATTTTTTTATTAAATCTTCAATTCCCTCATTAAATTTTCCACTAATAGCTAAAATTCCATTATTAGGCTGATACCATTTATCATAGAAACGTTGTACATCTTCTATAGTTGCTTTTTCTATATGCTCAGGTGATAATCCTATTGTAGGCCATCTATAAGTATGTTTAGTATAACATAAATCTGATAATATATGAAATAAATCTCCATAAGGTTGATTTAGATGAGTTTCTTTGAACTCTTCTATTACAACATTTTTTTGAATATTAAGACTTTTTTCATTAATGTTTAAATGACGCATTCTATCACTTTCTAACCACAAAGCTAACTCTATATTATCAGCTGGTAATTCAATAAAATAATTTGTATAATCCTGTGTAGTAAAAGCATTATTAACTCCACCAGCACTTTCTACCTCATTATCAAAAGACGGAGCATGCTCACTACCAGCAAACATCAGGTGTTCGAATAAATGAGCAAAACCAGTTTTGTCAGGTTCCTCGTCTCTGGATCCTACAAAATAAAACATATTAACACATACTAAAGATGTATCTTTAACAGGATAAAGTATATATCTAAGACCATTAGACAAACATCCTTTTTTAAAAGCTTGTTTTAGCATAATTAAAAAATAAAATAATATACAAAATTAACAAAAAAGAAATAAAAATATATTAAAAACAAAAAGGAGATAAAAAATATCTCCTTTTTGATCGGAGCGGTCCGACTTGAACGGACGACCCCTTGCACCCCATGCAAGTGCGCTAGCCAACTGCGCTACGCCCCGTAAAATAATTTTGTTTTGTTAGTAGCGGGAGCGAGAGTTGAACTCGCGACCTACGGGTTATGAATCCGTCGCTCTAACCACCTGAGCTATCCCGCCATAATAATTTTTGCAAAAATAATAATTTTTTTACAATAAAAAATCAAATTATTTTTCTTTAATATTTTTTGAATTTATATTTATTATTAACTTTATTGGATTCATTATAAATTTTATAATAATAAATGGTGTAAAATTTTTATTAATCTAAATAATATTTTTAGAAATTTGAAAAAAAAAATTGTTCATATTAAAAAAAATGATATAAATTTGCAATGTCAAACAACAAATATATTAAATATGAAAAAATTTAGAATTTTAACATTAGCAGCATTATTTGCTGTATCCTTCGCAGGATGTAAAGATGATGACAAAAATTGTGATGATCAAATGGCAGATATCGTTGCTCAATATGGTGAACCAGATGCTAAACAAGATGTAAGCAGTGGTGATGTACATATTATGCAATATGTATATTATAACGAAGGGAAACAATTCGTTTTCACATGGGGAAAAGGTTATAAAGAATGCTCAATGGTAACACAAACTATTACAAGTCCTTTTTAAAATAAACTATAAGGATAATTAAAGAGGGGTTTTTTTAAAATCCCTCTTTTTATTTAAAAATAATTTTTAAATTTGAAAAAATTATTATGAAGAAAAATTTAATTTTATTATTTATTTTAGTATTTTCTATCTCATTTTGGGGTTGTAACAAAGAAGAATCATATGCTGATTGCGATAAAGAAATACAAGAAGTATTAGCTCAATATGGGAAACCAACCATGGAACAGCACGCTACTAGCGAGAATACATCTACTGCATATTATGTTTTTGGTAAATTATTCTCTGATACAATAGTTGCATACACTTTCACTTGGGGCAAAGGATACAAAGAATGTCAGGTAATTATAGAAACTTCATATTCCAATTTAAATTAATTTTTTTGAATTATTATTAATGATTATTTTCGTAAAAAATAATCATTATGAGCGTTAGGACCTATTTAATTGCCTTTAGACCCTGGTCATTAGTAGCATCTACTATACCAGCATTAATCACTATAACATATATTTATTTCATCAAAACAGAATATTCATTAGATATTAATTTAATAAATGGATTTTTAGCATTAATAGGAGCTGGCATTTTCCAAGCTAGTAGTAACATTATAAACGATTATATAGATTATAAACATAATGTAGATAGAGTTGAGTCTTTAGGTGGTGGACGCATGGTAGTAGAGGGATATATCAAACCACGATCATTTATTATTTATGGTTATTGCTTACTACTGGTCGGTATAGCTTTAGGTATTTTTCTGACTTTTAGATCCGGCTTACATTTGCTATGGATAGGTGCCATAGGTGTTTCTTTTACAATATTTTATACAAAATTTAAATATATTTCATTAGGCGATTTAATTATTTTCATTGTTTATGGTCCATTAATTGGATTAGGTACAGCATATGTAATGACTAATCAACTAATATTTGATGTTATACTTATTAATATTCCTATCGCACTAATAATCGTTGACATATTGAACTCAAATAATACTAGAGATATGATTTATGATAAAAAAGCTAAAATAAAAACACCTGCGATGAGATTAGGACTAGAGCGTGCTAAAACATATTATATGGTTTTAATAATTGCTGCATACCTGTTTACAGTACTTTTAATATTTTTAAATCTTTTGCATCCGCTTTGTTTAATAGTATTATTATCATTACCTATAGCTATTCGAAATATTAATATTATGAATAAAGTTACTTTGGACACTTTAGCAGACATTACTCATATGGATGCTAAAACATCCGAACTAGTGATAGCTTTTGGTGTTTTATTATCAATAGCTAATTTCATAGCTGCCAAATTGATAATATAACTATTAATATCAATAAAAAGTGCATTTTTTTATTTATGACATTATGTCATAAATAATTTTTTGCTTTTCATTAAAAAATAAAAATCAAATTATCCAATTCTTTGATGTAGATTAACTATAATGATAAAATCCTGTATAGCTGTTTATAATATGATTCAATTAATTTAGATTAATAACGAAACATATAAACCGTAACATATTTTAATATTTATTTTCAGCATTGTATAATTTATAATTATTATAAATGAAAATTTTGCATATTTTTTTAATTGGACTAAATATTGCTAAAAATAAATATGGTTAAAAGGAGGATAAAATATGAATTTAAATGATTTTACAGTAAAAGCACAAGGTATAATACAAGATGCATTTCAGCTAGCTTTTGAGAAAAAACATCAAGCAGTAGAGGATGTGCATATTTTATATTCTTTGCTTAAAAATGATGAAGATATTAGTCCATTTTTATTAAAAAAAATAGGTATCACTCCATCGCAGATTATATCAAGAGTAGAAGATGAAATCAATAGATTACCTAAAGTAGAGGGAAGTGAACAATATTTATCTAGCTCAGCAACTAAAACATTACAACAAGCTATTGCAGAGATGAAACAATTACAAGATGAATTTGTTGCCGTAGAGCATATATTACTAGGTCTTTTAGAAAGTGGATCTACAGCAGAACGTATTTTAAAAAGTTTGGGTGCCACACGTAAAGATCTTTTAATTGCTATACAAGATTTACGAAAAGGTAGCAAAGTAACTTCTCAAAGTGGTGATGAAAATTATAACGCTCTCAATAAATATGCACGAAATCTTAATGATCTAGCAGCAAAAGGTAAATTAGATCCAGTGATAGGTAGAGATGAAGAGATTAGACGTATTCTGCAAATTCTAAATCGTAGAACTAAAAACAACCCCATTCTAATCGGTGAGGCTGGTGTAGGTAAAACTGCAATTGTAGAAGGATTAGCAAACCGAATAGTTAATGGTGATGTACCAGACAATCTAAAAGATAAAATTGTTTATTCTTTAGATATGGGAGCTCTGATAGCTGGAGCAAAGTATCAAGGAGAATTTGAAGAGCGTCTAAAAGCAGTTATCAAAGAAGTAGTAGAAAGTGACGGAAGAATAATTCTATTTATTGATGAAATACATACTTTAGTTGGTGCTGGAGCTACTCAAGGTGCAATGGATGCCGCTAATATTCTAAAACCAGCATTGGCTCGTGGAGAGCTGAGAGCTATAGGTGCTACGACTCTTGCAGAATATCAAAAGTTCTTTGAGAAAGACAAAGCTCTTGAGAGAAGATTTCAACCAGTATTAGTAGATGAACCATCTCCAGAAGATAGTATCAGTATTTTGCGTGGACTAAAAGAAAGATATGAAAATCATCATCAAGTGAGAATACGTGATGAAGCCATTATAGCAGCTGTAGAGCTTTCTCATAGATATATTTCTGATAGACATCTACCAGATAAGGCTATCGACTTAATAGATGAAGCTGCTGCTCGTATTAGATTAGAAATGAACTCTATGCCAGAAGAAATGGATGAACTTAATAGACGTATCAGACAATTAGAGATAGAACGAGAAGCTATAAAACTAGAAAATGAACCTAATAAATTGCAAACTATAGAAAAAGAACTTTCTGATCTCAATGAACAATTTAATACACTTAAAGCAAAATGGCTACAAGAAAAAGAAATAATCGAACAAATACAACAAAATAAACAAAAAATAGAAAATCTAAAATTAGAAGCAGAACATGCTGAACGCTCTGCAAACTATGGTCGTGTGGCTGAAATAAGATATGGACTTTTGAGAGAAGCCGAAGAAAATATTAAGCTTTTAGAACAAAAACTTAAAGAAATTCAAGGAGATAAACCTCTTATCTCTCTAGAAGTGAATGCAGAACATATTGCTGAAATAGTTGCTAAATGGACAGGTATCCCAGTGACACGACTTTTACAAAGTGAAAAAGAAAAATTATTAAATTTAGAAAATGAATTACACAAAAGAGTTGTGGGACAAGATCATGCTATCGAAGCTGTCGCTAATGCTATACGTCGCAGTAGAAGTGGACTAAGCGATCCTAATAAGCCCATTGGCTCTTTTCTATTCTTAGGTTCTACTGGTGTAGGTAAAACTGAACTTGCTCGAGCTCTCGCGGAGTTACTTTTTAATGATGAGAATAATATGATTAGAATTGATATGTCTGAATATCAAGAGCCACACAGTGTATCTAGATTAATAGGTGCACCTCCTGGCTACGTAGGTTATGATGAAAGTGGACAATTGACTGAGGCTGTACGTAGAAAGCCATACAGTGTAGTTTTACTAGACGAAATAGAAAAAGCTCATCGAGATGTATTTAACATACTTCTACAAGTACTCGAGGATGGTAGATTGACAGATAACAAAGGTAGAACTGTAAATTTTAAAAATACAATAATTATTATGACATCTAACCTGGGTGCTGATATTATAAGAGAAAATTTTGATAATATGCTACCTGGTGAAGAAAATAGAACTTTCGAAAGAACTCAATATGAAATTTTAGAATTACTTCGTAAAACTATTAGACCAGAATTTTTAAATAGAATTGATGAAATAGTAGTATTTAAACCTCTAAGCAGAGAAGAAATAAAAGCTATTGTAAGGATGCAACTAAATAAAGTTAACGAGATGCTAAGCAAAAATGGTTATACATTTTTATATACAGAAGAAGCTGTAGAACACATTGCAAATGAGGGCTACGACCCATTAATGGGTGCTCGTCCTATAAAAAGAGTAATCCAAAAATATGTTATTAATGAATTATCTAAAATGATTATAGCTGAAAAAATCAAAAATGACTCCCCAATAGTTCTAGATGTCATAGATAATGATTATGTATTTTATAACAAAACTATAAATAATAGCTAATAAAAATTTAAATTCCCATTAAATTGGTGCATTTTTTTAATTAAAATGCACCAATTTTTTTTAATTTTTATTTTTTACTTAAATTTGTAAAAAAATGATTGTAATAGGTTTAACTGGTACACTAGGAGCAGGTAAAGATACAGTAGTTAATTATCTTATAAAAAATGAAGATTTCCAACACCTAAGTGTTCGTAAATTTCTAATAAAAGAATTGCAAAAACACAATTTGCCTATAAATAGAGATACCATGAGGCAATTAGCTAATGAGATAAGAGAGAAGAATGGAAATGCGTACATTGTAGAAAAATTATATTCAGAAGCTCTTAAATCTAATAAAAATACTATTATTGAAAGCATAAGGTCTATAGGGGAAGTAGTAGCATTAAAAAATAAAGAAAATTTTTTCTTAATAGCAATAGATGCAGACCCTAAAATCAGATATTCTCGCATACAACAACGTGGTTCAGAGACTGATAATGTAGATTATGCCACTTTCATTGCACAGGAAAATGAAGAAATGCAAAATGATGATCCAAATAAACAAAACATAATTAAATGTATGGAACTAGCAGATTATTATATTGAAAATAATGGTACTTTTCAGCAGTTATATGATCAAATATCTATAGTTTTAAAAGAAATAAAATCAAAAGTGAATAGTAAAGAAAAAGGTCAAATATATCATAGACCTAGCTGGGATGAGTATTTCATCGAAATAATGAATACAGTAGCTACGAGAGCTACTTGTGATAGAGGTAGAGCTGGATGCGTCATTATAAAAGATAAAAGAATACTTGTAACTGGTTACGTAGGTGCACCAAGTGGACTGCCACATTGTGATGAGGTTGGTCATCTTTTTAGAAAAGTAATTCACGAGGATGGTTCTATTACTCAACATTGCGTTAGGACAGTTCATGCAGAACAAAATGCCATAGCTCAAGCAGCTAGATTTGGTATATCCCTGGATGGCTCCACTCTATATGTGAAAATGACTCCTTGCCGATCTTGTGCTATGCTGATAATTAATAGTGGAATTAAACGTGTAGTATGCGAATATCGATATCATGCTGGTAAAGAGAGCGAAGACCTTTTTAATCAAGCTAATATTCAACTTGATTTTATTAATGATGAGATTCTATCTTATCAAAATCAAAAAATAGATTCTGAACAAAATAAGGATTAATCTAACTTTTTTGTATCAAAAGTATCCCATCTCCTATAGGTAAAGTCATTTGCTTTATCTGTTTAGGATATAAAATTTGTAATTCTTCAGCTTTATTTTTTAGCTCTTGTATATTAAGCGTTTTTTTATCTTGTGATTGTTTTTCTAGATTCCCATACCAATCAATATTATCAAAAATCATTATGCCATCATTATTTAAAATGTCTATACATATTTCTAAATATTTAGGATAATTGATTTTATCAGCATCTACATAAATTATATCAAATTTTTCTTTGAAATCAGGTAAAATATTTAATGCGTCATCAAAAAAAACTTTGATTTTATTATTAACATTAGCCAATGCTATGTGCTCATTTATCAATTCCTCATATTCATGGTGTTTTTCTATTGTATAGATGAGAGCATCAGCATCGGTACTTTTAGCAAATAATATGGATGTAAAAGCAGTAAATGTTCCAATTTCCAATATTTTTTTTACATTTTTACTCTTAGCTAATAAATATAAAAATTCTGCAGTAAATGGATGAGTTAACATCTGAGGATAAGCAGTTTTAATCCAAGTATTTCTAATTATTTCATAAAAAACAGAATTTTGTAAAAAACCTAACTCTCTATTTTCTAATAAAGAAAAAAATACATCATTTATCATATTAAAAAATAGATTAAAGCAAAAAGAAATTTATGAGAAAGTAAATTAAGACAATAATTCTTCGGTAACTAAATCATCAATGAAATCATTAAAATTATTTAAAATTTCATTTTCGTTAAACATATTGATAACTGGGATATCAAGAGATTTAGAAAATTCAACTAGCTTTGGATTAACGTTTTCGTTTAAAACCATAGCCGCATCACTATTCACCAATGCATCTTTCATCAGATTAATATAATTACTTTTTTTAGAAATATTCGGGAATAAATCAGCAGATAAATCATCAAATAATAATTTATCTAGGAAATCAGCAGATAAAGACTCATTAAATTCATCATTATGAATGGCAAGGACAATTTTAGCATCGCTAAACAATGGATGTTTAGAATAAACATATTTAACCATCGGAGCAAGTAGAGCACTCATCCAACCATGCAAAACAATAACATGTGGGGACCATCCTAATTTTTTAATACTTTCGGCTACACTGCGAGAAAAGAAAATTGCTCTGTCACCATTATCATCAAAAAATGAATTATTACCATCTCTTAAAATAAATTTTCTTTGGAAAAAATCTGGATTTTCGATAAAATAAACTTGAATACTAGTATTGGGCATACGAGCCACTTTAATAATTAAAATATGATCATTATTTTCTATGATAATATTAATACCTGATAACCTAATTACCTCATGTAAATTATATCTTCTTTCATTAATACAACCATATCTAGGCATAAAAACTCTAACTTCTTTTCCATTTTTTTCTGCATTTTCTGGTAATAATCTACTAATTTTTGATAATTCATTTTCTTTTACAAAAGGATAAATTTCTTGACTTACAAATAACACTCTTGTTTTTTCCATTATTATATAATTTTTTTATGATTTTTATTTTACTAATAAAGTAATTTTACTACAAAGATACAAAATTTTTTTGAATTGAGAATTTAAAAATAATATCTAACTCTTTAAAAATCAATTTTATTATTTAATAAAAATATAATAAATTTGTTTAAATATATACTGCAAATAATAATTTTCTATTATTTTTGCAATTAAGAAATTAAAAAATTATGAAAACATTTGTTTTTAGTGTTAAAAGTCCTAAAGTAGAAGATTTCGAAATAATAATAGAAATATTAGCTAATCAGACATTTGAAGATTTTTTTAATGCCCTCAAACGAGCAATAGGCTTTAACGATAATGAATTATCTTCGTTTTATCTATGTAATAGCGTTTGGAAACCACTAAAAGAAATAGTATTAATAGATATGGGACAAGAAGACAACGAAGAAGACAAAGCATTAATAATGTCTAAAACGAAAATTAATATTATAGAAGATCCACATCAGAAATTACTTTTTGTTTACGATTATATAAAAAATCATGAATTTAATATTGAATTGATAAAAATCAAAGATAGCGATCCTACTATCAAATACCCTCATATTGTTAAAACAATTGGGAAATACATGGAAACACTTACTCCTCCTATACCATCAACTATTTTAATAAATGAACAAATAGCAGAAGAAGCCCCCGATGAAGATGAAGACGAAGAAATGATAGAAATCATAGATGAAACAACTAATCAGTTAGATGATGAAGATATAACATCAAAAGAAGATGAAATTGATGAACATTTTTATGAAGATCTGGCAGATATGGATTTCGATAAAAATGAAGATGAAAGACCTATAGATGATGATTTATTAATATAAAATCCTAGAAAAATGAATTTATTAGAAATATTTGATAAAGAAGCAAAACACAAAAATATATTAATCATTGGCGATATAATGCTAGATAGATATGTATGGGGCGATGTAGTACGCATTTCACCTGAGGCACCAGTACCAGTAGTTAACGTAACAAGAATAGAAAGCCGTCTAGGAGGTTCTGCAAATGTAGCATTAAACATTCAATCACTAGGTGCTAATCCATTATTAATAGGCGTTATAGGAAATGATGCTAGTGGCAATGAGTTTATTAAATTAATGAAATCACAAAAAATGAATACTGAAGGTCTGATAACAACTTCTGATCGACAAACTATTACAAAAACTCGTATTATGGGTAATAGCATACAAATGCTACGAATAGATGAAGAAAATAATAAAAATTTACCAGACGCACTGAGACAACAAGTACTTTTGCGAATCACAAATTTATTAGAAAAATATAAAATAGATGCAATATTATTTCAAGATTATGACAAAGGTGTAATAGATGCTTTACTAATAAAACATATAGTACAATTAGCTAAAACATATAATATACCTGTATGTGTAGATCCTAAAAAAAGGAATTTTAATAACTATAATGACGTTACACTGTTTAAACCTAACTTAAAAGAATTTAGAGAAGGTATAAACTGGAATGATGAAATATTTAATATGAATACACTTTTTGACAAAATTCACCAATTTAGAGAAGAAAAAAATATTAAATATGTAATGGTAACCTTAGGAGACAAAGGATTAATATTAGCAAAAACAAATACAAACAATAATTTATATTCAACGATAAATATTACACCACCCAAAGTGAGACAAGTAAGAGATGTGTCTGGAGCTGGCGATACAGTAATAAGTGTAACTACATTAGGACTATCGATAGGCTTAGATATAGAATTTGTATCAGAATTGAGTAATTTGGCAGGAGGGATAGTATGTGAATATGTAGGTGTAGTGCCAATAAATAAGAAACAATTGATAGAAGAGGCAAGAATCTATTTAAAGAATTATGAGGTATAATATATAAATATGATAGTTAAACTATCATATTTATATATTATACATTTATGTTTAACTTTTCATGTTAAATATATTTACTATTTTTGTAAAAAATAAAAATTATGGAATATACAGTTGAAAACATACAAAAGATGCTGGCTCTGACCAAAGAGGGCAAGCGTGAATTCCTAGACAATCTCTATGAATTCCTCAATGAGAATAGATTGACAGCATTAGATTATCAGAGAATAAAGATTCTATCTACTGCTCCCATTTGTCCCAGATGTGATTGCGAATATGTAACTAAAGCTGGTGTGAGTGATGGCAGACAAGTATATAAATGCAAAAGTTGTGGTTATAGATTCAGAGAAACTGCAAAATCGATAGTTTATTACTCCCATAAATATTACCTTATGCTAGATTATCTAAAATGTATGTTAGAGGGAAAAAGTCTAAGAGCTTGTGCTAAAGAAGTTGGCATTAGCCTACCAACAAGTTTTAAAT
>JAPXMM010000064.1:0-13718 GCA_033809015.1 Bacteroidales bacterium | reverse complement strand
GCTATAGATACCTCGTTTTTTCTTTTTGGCTCCTACAATCTCTTTGTGCTTTACTTTGCTCTTTCTTATGTGTCTGAATGCGTATTTGGTACCGGTGCATAAAACCGAATCTTCTGTTATTCTTCCTTTCAGAAATTTCTCAATGTCCTCTTGTTTTGCTCTCTTCCCCTCAGTGTTTCTGAATAGAATATTTCCACTTCTATCTGTAGCAACTATTACAGCGACCTTCTTTGGCTTTTTTCTCATTGCTTGTTTCATTTCTTTCGCACTCGAATACTTTCTGCCCTTTTCAGAATAATCCATCAGCAATTCGTCTATTTCTACTATGCCAAAGAAATTGACATTTTTGTCAAAATTTTTCAAAGCAGCAAGGATTTTGTGTCGCCAGGTGAAGCTTGTTGGCAGACTTATGCCAACCTCTCGAGCACAAGCTCTGAGGCTTTTGCCTGCGACCATACAACGAATGTACTCGAGCATAAGTTGAGGTTTCTGCAATCGATAAACAAATGTGCCAGTGGTAACTCTAAATTGTCTGCCACAGTGTTTGCAAAGATAATTTTGCATACCTTTTTGTTTACCATTTTTTACAATATCGTTGCTACGACATTTAGGACAAAGTGGAGGAATACTTTGAAGTTTTAAACCTTGGTAATCTACTGCGTTTGCTTCGTTTTGTAATAGAAAATCGTAGAGATTATCAAAAAAGGCTTTGGAGTCTTCCTTACTCATAGCCAGATGCTGATTAATGTTATCTACTAAAGTCTTCATAAATATTGGATTTTCGGCAAATATATATAATAATTATTATATGATATTAATATCATTAATTGTTTTAAACATTTAATCTCTTCCTACTCATTTTCTTCAAAATAATAAAATCCATCCACTACGTCCATATACACCCCATCAAATCCACTATCTATTATCTTCTTTACATATGAATCGTCTTGACCATATATGATTTTTTGCCATCCTTTATCCCAATATTTTACTTTGTAGTTCCCTACCCATTCTGGATTTTCTTTTAAAAGCCATGATGGCTTGATAACTTTCCATATATTATTCCAATAATATCTATATTCTTCTGCTTCACCTATGCTCATGTAACAAATTACTATTCGTTTACTTCCATTTTTTTTGACTTTTAGCTTTTTTATTTCTGATTTTGTATATTGTTCATTATTATGAAATAAATCCATTACAAATCACATCAAAATTTGTTTGTGACACAGTGTTTATAAAGTCTTGCTTTGAACTAAAATTTTCATAGCAAAGCTCTCACGTTTATACTTCCGACATGCGTCATAGATATATGTTGAGATATTCTTCCCTCGTACTGTAGAGAAATTTGTATTACTTGGTTTAATGTTTTTTGCCATTGTATTTGTATTAATCCATTACTGCCAGGCTTATAACCTTCTAACATTAAATATTCCATTGTAGGGTCTATATTTGTCGTTGCATCATTATATAAATAACCTAATTTTGTAGTAAATGTCCCGGCTTTTAATGAAAAAATTCGTGGTTCTAAGGTTAATTCTAATTTATTGATTTTTAAATCTTTATTATACATATAAGCATATCTCGGACTAATTCTGATTTGATATTTTGTAGCTAAATATTGTAATTCCAATTTCTGAGAATATTGGTTATAATCGTATGTGGTACTTTGCTGGAAAATAGATTTATTCATCTGTTTTAAATAATCACTTTGAGATTGTAAATTCCATTTTTTTGTTATTGGTACGAAAATTTGTAAAGCATTATTCTCTCTCAATTGTTCTATATTGCCCACTATCAATGTTTGTAAACTTTTTTGTTTACAATATTCATATCTGATAGACAGATTAATTTTTTTAGGACGATATTCTAAAACATTTCTAAGTCTATTATTAAAAGTTATTACAGAATCTGCATTTTTATTGCTAAAGTTTAAAAAATTTATTTCTTTACTTGCTTGATTAACGTCTATGAATGTTTGCAAATTAAAATTTTTAAAAAATTGAGGTAATTTATTAATTAATGAAGGAGAAAATCTAAAATTGAAGCTTAATATTTGTGAATAGGTGCTTATGTAATCTTGTGTAGGAATACTAAGTAAAATATATTGTGCCTGATCAGTGAAATTGGCTATATGAAATTCGTTAAGCTCTTGCAAGCCATTATTGTTGGCATCTATCCAATAGTGCGTGCCTTGACCGATTGGCACTTCTATAAAAGAATAGTCTATTTGAGGAGTTTGTTTTTGTGCAAGTATATACCTGAGTTGAGTTATGAAAGATTTATCTTGTGTGTTTAGATTTATTTCATTTTCACTAGTGAAATAATTTTTTTCTTGACTATTTGTAGATTGAAATACGATATAATTATTTTGTTTTAAGTTCCATATTTTGTGCCTCATTAGCAACTGATATCCGCCTTTTTGCTGATATCTATCTATTGGGATTTTTTCATTATAATATTCATAATACAATTTTATGAATGTCCTAGAGCTATCTCCCCAACCAATGTATGGTGATACTGAGTAATATTCTTGTGAATTATTTTGTATTGTATCATTCTTTTTTATTGGATGATATTCTATTTTATTACTTATTCCTAACCATATAGATTTTATCCTCCAATCCAAGTTACTATTGCTTCTATAGAAATCTATTTTATATAGTTCCAATCTAGTATTGGAATAATTATTATTTGTTAAAAAATTAAAATTTTTATAATGAAATTTTGCATTTGCAATTGATAAAATGGAATATTCATTTTTTGACGTATTAAAAAATGATGTACTTAATTGTGCAGAATTATTAGATTTATCATTATAATTATAATTTAATCCATTTAAAAATTCCATTTTTTTATTGCTAAATAAATCTTTGTTTAGAATTCTACTTTCTTCAGCAGTATAAATAGGTTCTAATGACGAAAAATTAGTTTGTATTCCTTGCGAAAAGATTTCAAAAGTATGATTTAATGAGGGTTTAGTAATCAGTTGCATTTTATATGCTATGCCTTGATTAATTGAGTCATTGTTACTATAAGTATTTTTATCATGTTGTGAATATCCTAGTCTAATGCGAGTTTCTAATTTTTCATTTGGTTTATAATACAGATATGATTCCACAGTATTTATTCTATTTGGAGCATTTATTATTCTAATAGGATTATATTCACCTTGTGGCACACCATTTATTGGTGAGATCCACTCATAGATTTTACCATTAGCAGCGTAATTTGATATTTTGTAATTTCCTTTATTCTGTCCTACGTATGTAAAATTTACTTCATATAATTGTACAGTGCTGTCTCTGCAATAGACAAATACTGAATCATATCCTAAGGTATCTATCAATTTGTATAATATTTTTTTCTTATCAAAATTAGTTGTTTGAAATGAAGGTATCTCTACTGGTAAATTATCTCCAGCATTTGCTAATAAAACTTTGTCACTATCAGATAATGTGAGCAATAATGGCTGGCTTTTTACATCTCCTTCAGAGAAATAATTTATTCCCCATAGCAATTTTTTATTTGATATTTCAGTAAATAAACCATATGATGATTGAGCATAATTATAGTCGGTATATAAGAATTCTACGACTATATGCATAGATGAGCGTATAAATAGTTTGGACATGAAGGTTATCTCTGCAGTGTTATAATCTATTATATAGTCTGCATCATAACCTCTTTGCAGAATATTACCATCTAAATATACATTTTCAGAATTTGCAATGATTTGAATATAATTGGCATCTGTACTACGTAATTTATATGGTCCAGAAACTCCATCTACTAACTGTAGTTCTACTCTATCATATTTCCCTTTGTTCATAGCTACTGCACCACCGTAATTGTAAGTATTTTTATTTGATTTATTTTGATTAGTAAACATGCTACCTTGAAGCTTTCTAGAATATTTGGAAAAATACGTGTTGTCTCCACTTTTAATGTTAAAATCTCCAAGAGTTAGTTTGAAATTATCTTTTTTTAATGTTATATAAACCCTATCTATTTCTTGTAATCTAGCACTTGTGCCTTCTGGTTGTATAGGTAGATTTCTATCATTTAGACTGCCTTCTATCAGAAATGGTGCTATCTCTCCATAAAATTGCAAATCCAGTGAAGACTGCACAGAACTCTGTCCTTGGCTACTCATCATTATACCTCTCGAGATGTAACCATTTGTTACCAAATCATTTTTTTCTTCAAAAATTTGTGTAGATGACAATATTAGCATTTGTTGCAAAGGCTCTTTTGCTGTAGTATCTACTGTTTTTTCTTGTAGTAATTTTATTGATTGCTCTCTTTCTATGTAAATCAATGTTATCTTATATTCATATGGCAGCTCTATTGAACTATCTAGCTCTATTTTGATTTTTTGATTTTCAATATCTAATATTTGCTTAATATCTTTGAATTCTGATAAAATATTGATATATAAATATTTAGGACTATAAATGTCTATTTGTTCAGAGTAATTATTTATAATCAATAAAGTATCTCTAATATTTTGAGAGAATAAATTTAATGTTATTAAAAGTAAAATTAAAGATATAGCAAATCTATTCACTTGTATGAAGTTATAATTTTATTTTATAAAATTAAGTAAAAGTAGTAACAAATGTAAGAATGCGAATTTTATTTTAGAATAACATATGTATTAATTAATGAAATATGTTTATTGAAAAGGTTGTTTTATTATTAACTTATTCATTAATGAGAATGTAAAAGTTATTATTTTTCTGGTGAATGTAATATAAATAGTTAATATTGATTTTTTTACTATGAAATGAAAGAAGCAAAGGAAAATCTCAGGTAATTTAAATGAAAAAATTTAAAAAATGTTTTATATCTATTTGATATTAAGCATTCTATAAAAATTATATATTAATTGTTTAAATTAAACAATGATATTTGATTAAAAATTTTTATATGGTTTAAATCTTTATTAATAAGCATTTAATAAAATAAATTATCAAAAATTTAATTTTCAATAATTTTTCTATATAACCTTTAATTTGAAAAGTATCAATATTAATTTTTTTAAAATAATATATCATTACTTATTTTAAACATTTATAAAAATAAGTCAAATTGCTCTATTTTAAAATGATGTTGTTGAAAATTATTTTTCTTTAAATAATTTAGTTAAAAATCTAAATATATAGCAAAATATTGACTTATATTCAAGTTTGCATTATTACTATAAATGCTAATAACTGCAACATTTTTTTTAATAGAGCCAATCAAATTATATTTTTAAAAAATATAATTTAGTTTTGCAAAAATATTTCAAGAAATATTTTTGCAAAAAAAAGAGGAGATAATTTTTGCATCTCCTCTTTTTGTAATATTTATCCCAAATAAGTTCTTAAATTTTTGGATCTATTACCGTTTTTCAATCGTTTAATAGCTTTTTCTTTTATTTGACGCACTCTCTCGCGAGTCAGCTTATATTTATCAGCTATTTCATCTAGAGAATAAGGGTGTGAATAGCCGATACCATAATACATATTAATAATATCTCGTTCTTTTTTAGTTAAACTAGAGAGAGCACGTTGTATTTCTTTTGCTAAGCTTTCTTGTATAAGTGCTTGATCAGTAGAAGGAGTATCGCTAGGTATGAATAAATCTAACATAGTAGCATCTTCATCAGCAGATATTGGAGCATCTACTGAAACATGTTTGCCACTAATACGAATAGATTCAGCAACTTTATTTTCTGGAATTTCTACAATATCAGCAATTTCTTCTACTGAAGGCATACGTTCGAGCTTTTGCTCGAGTCTAGCAGTTTCTTTAGAAATTTTATTAATAGAACCAATTTGATTGAGTGGTAATCTAACTATACGACTTTGCTCAGCAATAGCTTGTAAAATAGATTGTCTAATCCACCACACAGCATAAGAAATAAATTTAAACCCACGTGTTTCATCAAAACGTTCTGCAGCTTTTATCAATCCAATATTCCCTTCGTTTATCAAATCTTGTAAACTAAGACCTTGATTTTGATATTGTTTAGCTACACTAACAACAAAACGTAAATTTGCTTTTACCAATTTATTTCTTGCTGCTTCATCTCCTTGCTTGATTCGTTGAGCTAACTTAACCTCCTCGTCGGGAGTGATGAGCTCCTCTCTACCAATCTCCTGCAAATAATCATCCAATGAGGTGTAATCCCTATTGGTGATAGAACGCGTAATTTTTAATTGTCTCATATATATTTATACCTCTCTTTTTTACGTATGATTACAATTTTTTAATATACTATAAAAAAGTTATACAAAATTACATCAAAAATTTGACATAGCAAATTTTTTTATAAAATGTTTATATAGTAAAAGCATAATAGGCTTTTATACCATTGGGATAAATGCCTTCTATCAAGATAGCACCCTTCCTATTAGCCAATGCTTTTTCTATATCTTCGATAGAATTTATAGGATTATGATCTATCTCGGTTATAATAAAATCTTTTTTAATACCAGCTCTCTGTAAAGGACCACTCTTAATATCAGTAATTTGCATGCCGTGATCTATCTTTAGCTTTGCCATCATATCTGGTGAAGGTTTTTCAAAAGTAGCACCTAATATAGATTGAGCAGAAATTTCTTCTTTTTTCATAGGTTTTAAATCACCATTTTTATTAAGTAATTGAACTTTAGCAGTTTTAATTTTATTATCAGATTTATATTCTATAGTTACCCAATCACCTATATTTTTTTCATTTATTTTTTCTAATAATCTAGAAGCAGAATTTAATTCTTCTTCATCAATTTTTAGAATTATATCACCTGCATTTAATCCAGCTTTGAAGGCAGCACTATTAGGAGTAACGGCAGTTATTAATACTCCCTTAGTATCATCTATTCCATATTTTTTAGCAACAGCAGCATTTATATCGGTTACGCTTACACCTAAATATGGCCTTTGCACAAAACCATAATTTATAAGATCATTAGCTACTTTTTTAGCAAGATTAGATGGTATAGCAAAAGAATATCCTATAAAAGCACCTGTTTTGGTGGCAATAGCAGTATTAATACCAATTAGATTACCATAAATATCTACTAATGCTCCGCCGCTATTACCAGGATTCACAGCTGCATCAGTTTGTATGAATGATTCTACAGCATCTGCAGATTCTAAAATGTTAATATTTCTAGCTTTAGCACTTACAATGCCCGCTGTCACAGTAGAAGTCAAATTAAAAGGGTTACCTACAGCTAGCACCCATTCACCTATTTCTACTTTATCACTGTTACCAAATTCTAAATATGGTAGATCATTAGCATCAATTTTAATTATAGCTAAATCTGTACTTGGATCATTTCCGATTAATTCAGCTTTAAATTCTCTATTATCATTTAATGTTACCATTATCTCTTTAGCATCTTGTACTACATGATTATTAGTAATGATATAACCATCTGCACTAATAATAACTCCAGAACCACCACCTATGATTGTTTGTTCAGGAATTTGTCCACCAAAAAAATTAAAAAAATCATAAAATGGTGCAAAGAAATCATCATAATAAATATTTTTATAAGTAAATGTAGTCTTAATATTTACCACTGCTGGAATAGCTCTCTGCGAAGCATAGCGAAAGTCTGGATATTTTATAGTATCCCCAATAATTGGGAATTTATTATTGTAATAACTCCTGCTCTCCCCTGCCCTACTAGGACTAGCTGTAAAACTATAAATAACTAAAAACATTAATACTAATGTCAGTACACTTGTTGTTTTTTGAAAATAATTCCAAAATTTTTCTAATTTTTCTTTATTAATATTCATAGCAATCAATTTTTTTATAATTAACATTTCTTTTACTCAAATATTATTCCAATTATTTAATTTTTTATTAAAAAAGTTAAAACCATATTAAAAAAAATATTTAAATTTGTAAATGTCAATTTGTCATTTATTATGAAAAAATGGAACCTTTCCTTTGTCCTTGGTATTCTAGGTGGTATTTTTATATCAATTATTTTAATTTATGCTTTTTGGCCTAATATAAAATATTTAAGTCGTAATGATAAATTCATATCTTTGGCTCCTATGTACGAAAAATTTCATTATAATATTAAATCAAATAAAAAAATCATGAATTTGATTAACAAAAAATATAATAATCAAATCAATATTAGTAATTTAACAGCAGATACATTGGTAAATAAAAATACGTCAAATATGGATAGCCTTTTAAGTGCATTATATAACAATATTTTAGATTCATTACTAAAAATAGAAGGCTATAGATACATAGATTCTTTCAAATTAGATTCAATAGTTCGTTTAATGGTAATAGATTCTATAGAAAAGAAATTAATAAAAAGCGATAGCATACAGACTGATAATAAATAAAATTTATTAAATTAGGCTTTGATTAATAACTAACTCTTTATATATAGATTCACAGTATTAAATATATTTCTTAAGAGTATCATTGATTTTTAATAAAAATAATTAGCAAAATTTATTATCTAAACGTCTATTTTAAAATAATTTTTTACTACAGCCACTAAAAAGTATAAAATGATAATTTGAACATTTAAGTTTATTATCCTTTTATTAAATAATAATTTCATAATTAAAAATTAATTTTGTTGATTTATTTCAAATTTTATCTATCTTTGTAAACAAAAAAATGAAAAAGTTATCTATTTTTTTATTATTAAATTTAATTTTAACAACAATGAGTTATTCACAACAAGAAGCACGTTTATTACGTTTCCCTACTACCGATGGTGACAAAATAGTTTTCTCTTATGCAGGTCAGTTATATACAGTGTCAAAACAAGGTGGTACAGCACGTCAATTAACCACTGGTAATGGATATGCTATTTTCCCTAGATTGTCACCTAACAGTAAATGGGTAGCATTTACCGGACAGTATGATGGCAATACAGAAATATATCTGATGCCTGCTGATGGTGGTAATCCTAAAAGACTCACCTATACTGCTACTCTCAACCGTGACGACCTTAGCGATCGTATGGGACCAAATAATATAGTTATTGGCTGGACACCTGATAGTAAATATATCATTTATCGTAGTCGCAAAAAATCTTTTAATGATTTTGTAGGACAGCTATTTTTAGTCCCCATTGAAGGTGGCTTGTCTAAAGAGTTACCATTGTCAACCGGTGGATTTTGCTCTTATTCACCTGATAGTAAAAAATTGGCTTTTAATAGAGTTTTTCGTGAGTTTCGTACATGGAAATACTATCGTGGTGGCATGGCTGATGATATTAGAATTTTTGATTTTGATTCTAAAGAAATTATAAACATCACTAATAATGAAGCTCAAGATATCATACCCATGTGGATAGATGATGAGATCTATTTTATATCTGATAGAGACCGCACTATGAATCTATTTGTTTATAATACTAAAACTAAAGAAACCTCTAAAGTAACTAATTTTGATGATTACGATATAAAATTTCCTTCTCATTGTGCTGCAAAAGGATTAATAGTATTCGAAAAAGGCGGTTTTATTTATACTTTTGATACTAAAACTAAACAAGCAAATAAAGTGTCTATCTTCATCAATCAAGATTTACCTTTAGCTAGAATAGTGAAAGTGAATGCTGCAGATTATATCACTTCATTTACACTAAGTCCAGGTGGTGAACGTTTAGGTTTCTCGGCTCGTGGAGATATTTTTAGTGTACCAGCTACAGAGGGTGTCATCAGGGACCTTACTAAAACATCTGGTGTACATGAGAGAAATGTAGAATGGTCGCCTGATGGTAAATATTTGGCTTATCTTTCTGATGAAACAGGTGAATTTGAAATTTATATTCAAAAACATAATGGTTCTGAACCTCCTATCCAGCTGACTAAAAATGCAGATACTTATTATTTCGAATTACAATGGTCTCCAGATAGTAAAAAATTATTATTTAGTGACAAGAAACTTCGCCTTCGTTATGTAGATATAGAAACAAAAAATATTACTGAAGTGGCTCAAAGCCAAGTATGGGAATATAATGATTTCACATGGAGCCCAGATAGTAGATATATAGCTTACTGTGATCCTCAGAAAAATGACTTTAATATCATTCGTATCTATGATACTCAAACTAAAGAAACCTATGACCTTACAGATATGTGGTATGACTCTCATAGTCCACATTTCAGTGCTGATGGCAAATATCTTTATTTCGTTTCTGAGAGAGATTTTAATCCTATTTATTCTCGAGTAGAGTGGAACTACGCATACCAAGATATGTCAAAAATTTATTTAGCAATCCTTGATAAATCTACTCCCAATCCTTTAGCTCCTAAAAATGATGATTTAGATTTAACTAAAAAAACTCCTGATGACAAAAAAGAAGATAAAAAGAAAAAAAATAAAGAAATAACTGAAGAGGAAAAAGATACACTTGTTAAAGTTATCATAGATATTGATGGGTTAAAAGACCGTATCGTTAGCTTACCTATCGATGTATCTACATATTGGAATCTGCAAGCTACCGATGATAAAATACTTTATCAAAGAAAAGGAAGCAAAGATGAAAAAGTACAATTATTTGCTTTCGATTTAAAAGAAAGAAAAGAAACTAAATTAGGTGAATTTGACACTTATCTTTTATCTATAGACAAAAAAAAGATTTTAGTAAAAAATAAAGACAATTATTATGTTTTAGATTTCGCTGTAGGAGAGCTAAAAACAGATAAAAAAGTTCCTACTCAAGATATGATAGTATGGATAGACAAAAAAGCTGAATGGCAACAAATATTTTATGAAGCTTGGCGTCAGATGCGAGATTTCTTTTATGTACCTAATATGCATGGGTTAGATTGGGAAAAAATAAAAAATAAATATGAAGTTTTTTTGCCATATATAGCTAATAAACATGACCTTAATTACATTATTGGGGAGATGATAGGTGAGCTTAGTATAGGTCATGCATACGTTGGTGGTGGAGATGTCCCTACCATTGATAAAATATATACTGGGCTTTTAGGTGCTGAGTTATCAAAAGATACTAAAACTGGCTATTTCAAAATAGATAAAATATTAGATGGTGCCAATTGGAGTAGAAATCTTCGCAGCCCTCTACAAGAGATACAAGTAAATGCCAAAGTAGATGATTACATTATCAGCATAGATAATATTCAGACTAATACTGTAGATGACATTTATAAGCTACTAATAGATAAGGCTAATAAACAAGTAGAGATGTTAATAAATAATATTCCTAGTGTACAAGGTGCTCATAGAGTTATTGTAGTTCCTATAGCTGATGAGGCTGCTCTATATTATTACAATTGGGTACAAAATAATATTAAACTTGTAAATGAAAAAACAAATGGACAAGTAGGCTATATTCACATACCAGATATGGGTGTAGAGGGATTAAATGAGTTTGTTAAATATTTTTATCCTCAATTAACTAAAAAAGCTTTAATAATAGATGATCGTGGCAATGGTGGTGGTAATGTCTCTCCAATGATACTAGAAAGACTACTCAGAGTACCGCAACGAGCTACTATGGCCAGAAATGTATTAATACCAGGTGTAGTACCGGCGCAGACTATGATCGGTCCTAAAGTATTGCTTTTCAATCAATATAGTGCTAGTGATGGTGATCTTTTCCCTTATGGATTTAAAAAATATAATATTGGCAAAACTATAGGTGTGAGATCTTGGGGCGGTGTAGTAGGTATACGTGGTTCTTTACCTTTTGTAGATGGTACTTACCTTAATAAACCTGAATTTGCTAGCTATAGCATAGATGAATCTAAATGGATTATAGAAGGTCATGGCGTAGAACCAGATATAGTGATAGATAATGACCCTTATAGAGAATATTTAGGTATCGATGATCAACTATTAAAAGCTATAGAAGTTATAATGGAAGAACTCCAAAATGCTAAAGAAATTCCTAATATACCAACTCCTCCTGACAAATCTAAATAATTGAAAACTAAATTAACTCTCTTTTTAATAGATGTAGTTTAAAATTTAATTAAAAATTATGTTTAGAAAAATTGTAAATATATTTGCTGTAGTAATATTTGTAGCTATATGGGGGGTGTTATTTTTTTTTAAGTCTAATTATGAGCATTCCACTTTTCAAGAAATTGAGAATATGCCATCTAAATCTAATAATATAAAAATAGCTTCATATACACCGATTTTTTATGATTCTACTAAACAACAAATCTATGGATTTTGCAAAGAAAATTCTCAAAATGAGATTTCACAATTCTTTCTCTTTTCTTTAAAAGATAGAAATATTGATTTTTATCCTTTACCGACAAAATATAATAAACTTTTAGGCTATGCCAAAAATGAATCAGAATATTTTTGGATGTCATACAATGATAGTTTATCATCATTAATTAAATTAAATAAAAGACAAAATGAAATCTCTATTTACTATGATAGCATTTTATTAGATATAAATCAAGTAATCGGTTTTGGACTCAAAAATAATAAGCCAGAAATAGCATTGAGAAATCCATTAAAAAATAATATCATTATTTATACTTTTTCAGATACATTGGCAGATGTCAGATTGGTTAGATTTCCTATATTTTATCAATCATTCTCTGTACCTGCACTAGGATATATAAAAAATAATAGTTGGCAATTTTTATGCAAGGCTCTATATAGTGAGCAGCAAAATTATTGGAGACGTTACGATACAACTAAATATTTGAATATTATCAGATTTCAAGAGAATGTAGCTTTACCATTTTTTTATGATATACTGCCTTATCCATATCATATACCTATTACTAGTTTGCCATATTATTATTTTCATTATTTAGCTACTTCGCATTTATTATTTAAGACTGGCAATTTTAGTTATATAGATAATCCCACTCCTAGCAAAAATACTATTAATGTAAACAAAGATATTATATGGAGTATGCTATATGACAGCATTTATCTTAATTTTTTGCGATATGATACGATTGTAAAATTTTTGAGTTTAAAAAAAGAACTAAAAAATAATAAACAATATTTTTATTCATTATCAGATACAGACTACAAAGATTTATTATTTTTTGTACCAGATACTGCTGAGATATACTCATATTCTTACCTCAATAAAGATAGCATTTTACTTTTAACAAATGATTTTAAATATCTGTATATCGATAAACAGGGTACTAGCTATACGAAACATAATATTTTTAATCAAATTTGTTTATCTATAAATGAAAATTTTCCTCAAAAAATGAAAATCCTTGATGCAAATCTTCCTGGTGTAAAAGCTCTTGGTTTTTATATTTTAATTTCTGGTCCATTTATTCTATGGTTTCTTGTTTGGTTGATTATTTGGCTTTTTAAGATTTTTAAAAAAGATAAAGACAATTTTTCATATTATACTTTTTATAAAAGAAAAAAGAAAGAAAAGACAATTTTTCATTATACTTTCATAGCTTCTTTAGTATATATTGCCATATCACTGATACTTTTTAATAATTTTTTATTTATTTTTAATATTATCTAAAATTGCCATTACTTAGTGCATAAATAAAGAATCACTACAAAAAAGAAAAATCTCCGCTGGAGAAATTATTTCATTAATACAAAAATTTTAACAATAATTATTATCTATCATCCTGAACCATCAGTATAACTTTACTCCTATCAAGCCTTTCTTGCTCAATTATTTGTTCTACTTTCTTACTAAAGTTTTTTTAAAACCTTCTCTTCCTTATTCTGTTCAGAGTGAATAGGAAGA
>JAPXMM010000063.1:0-13736 GCA_033809015.1 Bacteroidales bacterium | reverse complement strand
TTCAACCAAATTATTTTAATTATTAATAATATTTTTTACCACAAAGGACACAATACTTTACACAAAATTTACAAGGTACTACTTGTTATATATGTGTTTCCATCCTTCTCTACGTCCTTTGTGCATTCTTTGAGAACTTTGTGGTTAATATTTAACTGTCCTATTAATTAATAGACCAATTATTTACAAATTCATTTTTTGAAAATTTACTCTTTTTTAATCTTTATAAAACGTTAAAGGACCAAATAAAGTGATTATTTTCCCCCTTATCAAAAGGATAATC
This sequence comes from Bacteroidales bacterium, assembly GCA_033809015.1. GTDB lineage: Bacteria > Bacteroidota > Bacteroidia > Bacteroidales > DTU049 > DTU049. Next base: position 13,453 of record JAPXMM010000063.1, on the reverse strand, counting down.
TTAAGCTAAAAAATCTTTATATCTTTCGGGTAAGTTTTGATCTATTACATAAAGAGCTATTTTTATCGCACCACGCTCAGAATAATTATATTTCTGCTGCATTACCTTAATCATGTGAATGATATCTTCTTGTATTTTGGCATCATAATTCGCAAATTTATCAGTGAAATAATCTTTGAGTGCAAATCTAAAAGATTTATTTTTAAGATATGGATCTAGACTAGCTTTTTTGATATTTTCTTTATATAATTCATATAGTTCTTTTACTATTTTAGTATCTTGCCATTTTTTTTGTTTAATTTCTACCTCCTGAGCTAAAGTCTCTGTTATAAATCTATTGAGTAAATTATGTCTAATCATTTCTATGTCATCAGTAGCTGGATATAAATGGCTCTCGATAGCAATTAGAAAATCATTGGTTAGATTATATTTTTTACCAGTAAAAGGATTAGTGATTTCTGTGCCAATATCATAACTAAGTGAATATAAATAATGAATAATATCTTCGAAGATTTTTTGGTCATTATAAGTATACAGGGCATCTTTTAATTCTTGCACAATATTAATCTCATAAATTTTTAATAATGAGTTTATAAATTGAGGAGGAATGAGTTTTTTAATATTATCAGGCTGATCCTCAAAAAAACTTATAATATCTAGCATATCTATTTCATCTTTTTTATCTTCATGAGTAGAAAGTAATTTATTAAAAATAGCGATAGATTGTCTGCCAGATATACCTTTAAATCCTTCGTCCAGAGCCTCATTTAGCAGAGCCAAACGTATGTTTTTTTTAAATCCTTTGATATCTTCATCTTCGAGCCATCTTGGTATTTTGCCATGGTATAATTCCATTTTTAATAGTAATAAATCAGGATCTATATATTTTTCATATTTAGCTCTATATTTTAACCATGTCTTTAAAATATCAGATTCAGTATTTAAGCGAGTACTAATAATAATTTTAGCAAAATTTTGTAATACTCGAGGTAGAAAAAGATTATAAATATTATTACCAAATTTGTTTTCATAAATTTTCACTTCTGTCTGGGCATCTAAAACATAAGGAATAGAAACGAACCTCACTCTATCCTGAAAAGATTTAATATCTATAAAACTTTTTTTATCTTCAGGGTTTACTAAACCTAGGAATAAGGTATTTATTTTTTCTTCGATATGCTCCACCTTGTGAACACCATCACTTATTATACCATGTAATGATAACAACCTCGTGATATTATTGTCTTTAATATCCATCAAAGCATATATACCATTATTGGTTAAAGCCAAATATGAATATTTCAGTTCTATCTCTTCAGAAGAAAATAAATTAGTTAAATCTTTTTCTAAAACTTCATTAGAATAAATATGTTCAATTAGATTATCAGCTGGATTCCAAACAGAAATACCCTTACCCAATTGTCTATTAAAATCAATTTTTTTAGCATATAACATATCATAAACCTTTAATGGATTATCCAATATATCAATTAATGAATTATAAATAGACTTACACAAAGGACAAGGTTCTGACTTAAACAACCATGCATAACTTTTAGACTCTAGAATTTCATTATAAACATTACTATCTTTTATTAAAGTTTTCAAAAAATCTTTTCTTAGTTCCTTAGGAATTATGAGAAAGGGATTATCATTATGTGGACAAGAATAAGATATGATTCTGCCATCATCTGCATTTTTATTTATTATTTTAGGATCAATTTTCCAAAATATTTTGTACAACGTTCCTTGCTCCGTAAAGGTATACTCTTGCATTTTTTGTAAAAGATTATTCAAAAAAGTAGACTTACCACTACCTGGAGGACCTTCGAATAAATAAATTTGGTTTACATTGATGCCCATATTAATATCTTCTGCCATCTGCATAAATCTATTAGCAAATAATCTGTCGCCAAAAAAAGGAGTTTCTACACCGTCTATGAATAATTTAGATAAATCATAATAACGAAAACCAGCATTGTCAATATCATTTTCATATTCATCTATTCCATAGGGGACATAAAATTGCACCATATCATAGAAAAGCTGGAATATATTTCTTAAAATTTGTTTCGGATTATTTGATAATAAAAATAAAAAATCATTAAAATTAATTGGATATCTTTGCTCTTTTTCTCTAATTTGTTTAGTTAGTTCTAGTATATATTCTAATTCAGTAGTTTCATTATCATTAGTATCAATAAATTTATTATTTTCACTGGACATAGTATAATTTATTTTTGTAAAGATAAGAAAAATTTACAATAAGAGGGGGGATTTGATAGGGGGAAATTGAGATAAATATTAAATGTTATGAATTAAATATGTTGATGACATCAGATCAGTGTATCGCTCCCACGCCCGCCTATCCGACGCTGCCAAATTCAATAGCCTCCCTGTATCTTCTATAATCTTATCCGCAAGATATTTCCCTTTCACTACAAACCACATTATGTAGTTTGTTAAATACTTCGTAGCCACTCCACGAAACTTGTAATATATCCAGCCAACAAAATCGGTTATTTTACAATGAACAGTTGATACACTGTATATCCCACGCTTCATCTTATTTTTGTTGGTTATTTCTTTGTGTTTTATGTGCTCTGCAGTTACTGTTTTGAAAGCTTTTTTATTGCTGCCACATACCACTGAATCCTTAGATATTCTATATTTTAGAAAATCTGATATGTGATCGGCCTGCACCCTTTCATCTTCTAATTTTTTGAACAAAATATTTCCACTCCTATCTGTGGCAGCCAATACTGCAACTTTTGTTGGCTTTTTTTTCTTTAATTTTTTTAATTCTTTCTTATCCCGTTTCTTTTTGCCTTTTTCTGAATAATTCATTAGTAGCTCTTCTAATTCTACTACTCCAAAGAAATTGACATTATCTTCAAATGACTGCATAGCACACAATATTCTGTGCCGCCAAAAGAAACTTGTTTGCAAGCAAATACCTACATTTTTGGCACATTCTCTCAAAGTCATTCCTGCAGACATACATTTGATGTATTCTAACATTTTATCTTTGTGGTGAATGCCATACATAAAGGTGCCAGTGGTAACTCTAAATTGTCTGCCACAGTTTTTACAACGATAGTTTTGTACTCCGCTTTGCAAACCATTTTTAATAACATGACTACTATTGCAATCTGGGCATAATACACCTGTAGACATGGCTTTAATTTCTTGATAATCGACTACATCTTTGCCTTCCTCTATCATTTCATTATAGAGATTATCGTAGAACTCGCGTGTACCTTCCTTAGTTAGTGCAAATACTTCGGTTGTATTTTCGAATAATTTTTTCATATTTATATATTTTTTGCAAATATATAAATTATTTTTAACAGAAAAACTTGATAATATAGAAAAATGATTTTTTATAGGGAGGGATAAAACCTGTTTTAAACAGGTTTTATCCCTCCCTACTTTTACTCGCTTTCTCTCAATTTTTAAAAATTATTTTTATCTAAATACTAATCTCAATAACTCTAAATACATTTAATATTCTGGATAAATTACTTTGGTCAAATATAATCCTTGTGGTGGTGCAATTATTTTAATTTTACTTCTATCTTTATGCAATAGTAACTCATTCAGCAATTTTTCTTCTGCTACATTCGATCCTATAGTTATAAGTACTCCTATTATACTTCTTATCATTTGCCGCAAAAATCTATTAGCTGTAATAGAAAAAATTATATGATCTTTATACTCCTTTATCTCGGCATCGTATACGTTGCAATTATAATTATTTGTAGGCATTTTTTTGGAAAAGGCACTAAAGTCATGTATTCCGATTAGAGTAGATAAATTATCTTTAATCAATTGAGTATTTATTGTTTTATCATAAAACCAAGCTCTACCTATTAAAATTGGATTTTTATTTTTAGTAATTAAATAACTGTAGGTACGACTAACAGCAGAATATCTAGCATGAAAATTATCTGGTACAACATTAATATTTTTTATTGCAATATCTGGTGGCAAAATGGCATTTAAATGGTATATAGCATCTTTGTAATCATTAATAGCTGAGTCTAATTTGAAATGTGCATAAAATTGTATAGCATGTACACCTGTGTCAGTGCGACCACATCCCACTGTTGAAATATTTTCACGAAAAAATATAGATAAAGATTTATTTAATTCGGCTTGTATAGTAGGTTGTGCTAATTGTTTTTGCCATCCACAATAATTGGTACCTAGAAATGATAATTCAATTAAATATTTCATTTTTTATCAAAAATAAAAATAATTTTTTATTTTTATTTTTTACTTTGTATCTTTGCAAATGATGAAAAAGAAAATTAATTTTATAATAGTTTGGGCAATTATAGTTTTATGCCCTATTAATGTATATAGTCAAAATAATGCCCCATATAATGTAGATTCCACAGAGATAGCTTTTGTATTTGATAAGGCTGTCAGAGATTTGTATTATAATAATTATCCTTCTAATTTTGAACATATTTCTATTGAACAAAATTATTATAGAAGCTTTACAGATGAAGAGTTAGACGCATTATTAGATGATAGTTTATTAGCCAAAAGGATAGCTATAATGAATATTAATTCTCCTTTTGAATATAAATATAATCAAGATATTAAACAGTGGATAAAATATTATTTAAAACATAGACAATTCTTAGGCAGGATTATTGGTTTGGGTGAATTATATTTCCCCATTTTCGAAGAGACATTTAGTAAATATGATGTGCCATTAGAATTAAAGTATCTTGCAGTAGTAGAGTCAGCATTAAATCCAAATGCTAAAAGTAGAGCTGGAGCTGTCGGATTATGGCAATTTATGTATAGAACTGGTTTATTATATGAGCTAAATGTTACTTCCTATGTAGATGATCGTAAAGATCCGTATAAATCTACAGAAGCAGCAGCCAGACATATGCGAGATTTATACGATATTTATCATGATTGGGCATTAGTATTAGCTGCATATAATGCCGGAGCAGGTAGGATTAATAGAGCAGTGCTTAACTCTGGAGGCAAAACAAATTATTGGCAAATATTACCTTATTTACCTGCAGAAACCAGAAATTATGTACCAGCATTTATAGCTGTTTCTTATATAATGTCATATCATAAAGAACTTAATATTGTTCCCTCGCCACCTAAATTTAAAGATGTGGAAATAGATACTGTAGCCATTAAATATAATACAAACCTTAAGACAATAAGTGATTTTTTTGGTATTCCATATGAAGATTTAAAATTTCTAAATCCACAATATATAAAAGATATTATCCCATCATCTGAACATCAAATATATTATATTCGTATTCCAAAGAAATATCAGATGCAATTCTATAGTAAAGAAAAGGAGTTTTATGACACTCTTTTAACTAAAAAAATATATTCAATAGATACTAATACTACAATAAAAAATGTCCCTATTACACAAAATACAGGTAATGTCATTTATCATAAAGTGCAAAGTGGACAAACTCTTTCTGGTATTGCAGCCAAGTATAGAGTTAATGTTTCAGATATTAAAAGATGGAATAACCTCAAAAATAATATGATTTATGTAGGTCAAAAATTAAAAATATATACTAGTTCCCCTCCTCCTAAAACATCTTCAACTGCTAGTACAAATGCCGCTGCCAATACATCTACTACTAATCGAAGCTCTTCTTCATCTGCAAAGACTCAAAATATAATACATATAGTTAAAAGTGGAGAAACTCTTTCTGGTATTGCTAGTAAATATGGAGTTAGTGTTGATAATATTAAAAATTGGAATAATTTATCAAGTGATAAATTATCTATTGGACAAAAATTAACAATCAATCCAACTACACAATCTAATAGTAATGCTTCGACACAAAAAGTGCATATAGTTAAAAGTGGAGAGACGCTTTCTAGCATAGCTAACAAATATAATACTACTGTAGATGCTATTATGAAGGCTAATGACTTAAAATCAACTAAAATTTATGTAGGTCAAAAACTCAAAATCCCATGAAAAAATATTTCATTTACATTTTCATTATATTAATTGTTTTTACAAGCTGTACTGAACAAATTAAGATGCCAGTATCTATAGGTAATATTAATAGTGTTATAGTAGTAGTGAGAAATGGCGTATCTAAAACTAAAGCTGCTAAAACACTAGATTCTTTACTAACTCAAGAGATTTATGGTATGCCACAGTCAGAACAATTATTTGACGTATCATATGTAACAGAGGGGAACCTCAATGATTTATTAAAGAAAAATAGAAATATTATTTATTTGATTATTTCAGATACTGTTAAAAAAGAGGGAATTTTTAAAAGTGAAGATGTCTTTGCAGCACCACAAACTATTTTATTTATTCGTTCATCAAATCCTGATAGTGCACAAAAATTGATACAAAAATCAGAAAATGTGATTTTACAAGCACTCACTAATACTGAATTTCGCAGAATTTATGAAATAATGACTAAATCTCCAGCAATAGATTTAAAGAAAAAAATTAACCAAAATTATGGCATAGATTTACAACTAATAAATTTATTTTTTGAAGCTAAATCGACTAATGATTTTATGTGGTTACGGCTGGAAACCAATAATTATAGCCAAGCATTGATTTTTATGAAAGAACCTTTTAATAAAGAAAATCAATTTAATCCCTCACATATTAGATCATGGATAGATAATACACTTAAATTACAAATTCCTGGACAATTCGAAGGTACATATATGAAAATAGATGACAGTGTAATAAAAGTAAAAGTAGATAGAGTAGTCATAAATGATGTAGAAAGGATAGTGTTTTCAGGATTATGGGGAGTAGAAGGTGATTTTATGGGTGGCCCATTTAGATCACATACATTTATAAGCAAAGATAAATCTAGTCTAATAACAGTATATGCATATGTATATTACCCAAATGAACCTAAAAGAAATCTAATGATGGACTTAGAAGCTATTCTACACTCTATCAAATATAATTAGTATATTATTAATTGGAAGAATAATTATTTTGCTAATTAATAATTTTAATGTAATTTTGCACTTCAAATAAAAAAATATGACAAAAGCTGATATAATTAAGGAAATTCAGGAAAAAACTAATTTGAATAGAGACGTTATAAAGATAGTTGTAGATAGTTTCATGGATAGTATAAAAGATAATATGGTAAGAGGAGAAAACATATATTTAAGAGGTTTTGGTACTTTTTTATTAAAAGAAAGAAAAGAAAAAAAAGCTAGGATAATAACAAAAAATGAAACTATTATTGTGCCACCTCATTTTAAACCTTTTTTTAAACCAGCTCCAGAATTTTCAAAATCAGTAAAAACAAATTTAGTTATAAAGAGTGATTAAACATTTAAAAATAACAATATTATGCCGTGTGGAAGAAAAAGAAAAAGACGTAAGATAGCAACTCATAAAAGAAAAAAGAGACTTAGAAAAGATAGACACAAAAAAAAGCTACGTTAGAAATATTAATTTTTTTATACTTAAACTTAAAAGATGAATGATGTCGTACGCGAACTTTTCATTGATAAAAAGCAAAACAAGGTACGTATAGCTCTTACTGAAAATAATAAACTTGTTGAATTACAAGAGGAGAATAAAAATGATATATTTGCAGTAGGAGATATATTACTAGGTAGAGTAAAAAAAATATTACCAGGAGGCCCCAATGCTGCCTTTATAGATGTAGGTTTTTCGAAAGATGCATTTTTGCAGTATTTTGATCTTGGTGAAAATTTTTTAACTTTACAGAGTTATGTTCATGACCTTATCAGTGGAAAAAATGTTTCAATAGAATATTATAAAGACCATAAAGAGTTACCCAAAACTACTAGTATCTCCAAAGTATTAAAGCAAGGAGATACTGTACTAATAAAAGTAACTAAAGAACCTATAAGCAACAAAGGACCTAGAACCACAGCAGAGATAAGTATTGCTGGTAGATATTTAGTGTTAGTTCCTTTCCAAAATAAAATCTCAATTAGTCATAGAATAGTTGAGCCAGAAGAAAAGAAACGACTAAAAGACATAGTAGAATCTATCAGACCTGATAAGTTTGGAATAATAGTTCGTACTGCAGCACAAGATAGGAGTTTTTCAGATTTACAAAATGATTTAGAAGATTTATTAAAAAAGTGGAAAACTATTGAAAACAATTTAAAATTAGCCTCACCTCCAAAAATAATTTTTTCTGAACTAGATCGCTCTATATCTGTAGTGAGAGATATACTAAATGATAGCTTCTCATCTATCACTGTAGGAGATGTTAATTTATATAAGGAAATTACCAATTATTTAAAACAACATGCTCCAGATAAACTAGATATTATTAAGTTGCATAAAGGAATAAATCCACTTTTCGAATCTGCTGGATTAGAAAAACAAATAAAACAATCTTTCGGTAAAAAAGTATATTTGAAATCTGGAGTATATCTGTTTATAGAACATACCGAAGCTCTACAAGTAATAGATGTAAATAGTGGTTATAAAGGTAGTGTAAACAAAACACAAGAAGAAAATGCGCTAGAGGCAAATATGGAAGCAGCTGAAGAAATAGCTAGACAAATAAGATTGAGAGATTTAGGCGGCATAATCATCATAGATTTTATTGATATGCATTCTAGCGAAAACAGAAAAATCCTCTATGACAAATTAAAAGAATTAATGAAAAATGATAGAGCTAAACACACTATTTTGCCACCAACAGAATTTGGTTTAGTACAAATAACTAGACAACGCGTCAGACCTGAACTTAACATTAACATTGAAGAGAAATGCCCTGTATGCGATGGCACTGGCGAAATAAAACCTAGTATAATTATTACTGACATTATCTATGATAATATTACTTATCTGCTAACTACTCAACCATTAAGGAAATTAACAATATATTTAAGTCCATATATTTATGCTTATATTAAATTTGGCTTCCCATCTATATATCTGAAATGGAAATTAAAATTCAAAAACAGAATTAAAATTTATAAAAATGATGAATATAATTTCCTAGAATATCATATCTATGATGACAATGGCGAAGAAATTTTATTATAATAATTATGGATAATAAAATATTAGAAAAAATTTCCAGATATTGTGCCATACAAGAGAGATGTAAATATGATGTGATAAATAAACTAAAATCATATAAAGCAAACCAGGACGAGCTCGAATCATATATAGAATATTTGAAAAAAAACAATTTTTTAAATGAAGAAAGATTTGTAGAGCTTTATATTCGTAGCAAGATAAATCAAAATGATTGGGGACCACTAAAAATAAAATATTCATTATATCAAAAAAATATTCCAGAAGCAGTAATAGACAGACTTCTTAATAAATATGATAAAGGTTTTTTTAAATTAAAAATAAAAGATTATTTAAAAAAACATAAAGTAGAAATAGATAAATTAACCTACAACGAAAAAATATACTGGGCAAAGCATTTACAACAAAAAGGTTATGATATTGAAATAATAAATGAACTAGTATTTGGTTAAAAATGAGAATGAAATTATCAAATTAGGCGTTTAAATAAGAACTAAATTAATTCTTTAAATATATCAGTTTTAACTTTGTTTCTTTATAAAGTAATTTGTAATGTTAAAAAAAATTCAATTTTGAAGCTTTTCTTTACCGACTATTAAAAAAAAAATTTACGTTGTACCAATGTGGTTATATGAGAATTGAGAATTTATTTCGATATTATTCAATTATTACAAAAATTTTAAAAAAATTTATTATCTATACACTTATTTCAATATTATTTAATTTTTTTTGGAGAATAAATGTTTTATGCTGTATGTAGAAAGAGAAAGAATCACTAGTTATTTATAATTATTATGCTATTTCATTTTTTCTTTTAATTTCGCACAATAAACTACAACAATGTTAAAAAGAGAATTTATTCTTAAAATTTTTTTGATGATTATTTTATCAAATCTTTTAGAAAATAATATCTCTGCTCAACGTATCCTGTGGTATGGCGAATTTTCTTATGAAAATAATTGGGATAGAGTAGTAAATGAAGATACTATATTAAATAATTGGTGCAGTGAAATTAGCAAAACTAATAAAGAATATAAATTCCCAGAAAAGATATCTTTAAAAATAGAAATGACTGTTTGGAATATTAATGATAGCATAACTGCCTTTGCATGTGTATTAAAAAATTTAAATTTAGTTCCTGGAATTTTTTATCGCAACATTAAAATAAATGAGATATATGAACCATATAAAGCATCAGTTTTTTTCACAGCTAAAAACACTATAAATCAGTTGTCAGCATCCTGTAGTAGTATATTGACAAACAAATTAGGATATTATTATACTGACACATGCTACTTTGATTCCAGTTTCATTGATAATATAAAATATTTCTCTTTGGATAGCTTGATTTTATTTGTTAACAAGAATATAAACAGTAAATTAGACCATTATAAAAAGCTAATTAACAATTATTATGAATTTATTAAATTTTATGAAAGCTCAGTAAATCATATTGATACCTTGATATCAGATAATCCAAGACTTTTACTTTTTCATAAATATGAATTGGATGAGATAGATAAAAAAATCCAAGAAATAGGAAAATTGCATCTCGTAGAAGAGTTGAAACTTTATAATAACGATCCTATAGATTTCATCAGTAAATATGACAATTTAAAAAATAAATTATTCCAAAAACAAAAAGAATTGAATGAGAAAATCGAGCATATAGACAGTCTTTTGATATTAGAATCCGATAAATTGTTTAAAGAAAATAAAAAACAAGAAAGTTTAGAAAATATAAATTACGCCTTACAATATAATCCAAATTCCTTTATTGCATGGAATGCAAACATAAAATTTTATTTAAAAAATAGAACTTTAGACACAACTTTGATAAAAACCGTTGAATTCATTAATAAATTTAAGAATATAAAATATGCTGATTTGCCGAAATACTTGCAAGCCACAATAGACACTGTATGGAATGTAAGTATAGAAGAGATAGATTACTTATTCACAAAAGAAGAATACAACAATGCAATAAATATTTTAGAACAATTAAAATTAATCAATGATGGGTTATCATATGGCCAAACTAAGCAATTAGATATTTATTTAACAAAAAATTATTATAAATTATTCGAAAATTTCATTACAATATATGATAAATCCATAGAAAAAGGATTTAATAATATTGCTTTGCATATATTATTAGAAGCTCAAAATTTTGCTAACAAAAATAGTAAATATATCTCTGTGAATAATATCTTAGAAGAAAAAAAGAATGATTTTTTACAAATATTATCAAAAGGAATTGAAGATTTATTAAAAAGAGATGCTTGGGATGAGGCATTAGAACAGATTATAATGATAGATACACTATATAAAAATCCTATTTTTGCCCAGGATTCTGCATTATTAGTTAATTATAAAAATGAAAGTTTAAATAAATTAACTGAAAATATAATTAATAAATGCAGCAATTATAGACTAAATACAGATAATAAAAAAATAAAAAAATCATATGAATATTTAGTAACTTTAAAAAATGAATTTAATATTAACCCGCAAACAAATAAATTATCAAATTGTTATATTAAATATCAAAATGTTATTTTAAAAGAATTAATTGATAAATATACTCAAAAAGAAATAATTGGGAGCAGAAGGCACAAAAACATTAAGATTAATTATATATCACCAACTTTATCTGATGCAATAAATCTACTGTACCTTTCAGAAATTACAAATAATACACTACCTGATACATTAAAATCACTATCTAAAACTATTATATGTAATTACTTAGAAAAAACAGCTAATTCAGAATATATAAATTTAAAGGAAGATTCATTTATCTATTTAAATAGTTTGGCTCATTGCCCACAATTTATATATGAGCAATACAAAAATAAAATCAAAACAGATACATGTGAAGAAGTAAAAAATAGATTTCAAAAAGAACTAGCAATAGCTAAATACTATTACAATCTAGATAGTCTCTATCAAGCAAAAAATTATATCATAAAAGCAAAAAATATTTGGTTAAACACACTATGCGAAATAGATCCCTTAGATTTAGTGAATTTAGAAAAATCCATAGAACAACAAATCAGTTTTAGACATTCACTGGACAGTTGGCAAGCAATGTATAAAATAGCTGCAGACACAATATACATACAATATCAGAAATTAAAATTTCAATATAATTCATTGCCAGACAGTCTCAAAAATAAAAATGATTTATCTAACAGTAGGATGATATTTTTCTCAACAATGCAAAGTGATTCACTAGTGAAACTATCCAATCTATTTGCAAATGGTGGCTATCTAAATGAAAGTTTAGAAATCATAAAAATATTAAAAAATAGAAATTATAATCCTAAATATCTCAAGGAAGTACAAACCATACTAGGTAAAGACTTTGCGAGATCAGACATTAAAATAGATAATGTTACAGATTATAGTAAATATGTACCAAATGATGATTACTATAAAGTGTTTATAAAATCATACAATAATACAATAAAGAAAGAGAAAAATTAATAAATGGAGCCGGAGGGAGTCGAACCCTCGTCCAAGCAGCCAGCAAAATAGTTATCTACATGCTTAGCTTATCTATTAAATCTCGGAAATTAATTAGGGGATAAGCTCCCATTAATTTCCAGAGCTACAAAATACCATTAAAAGATTGTAGCCACTCTTTTAATGGACTCAGTATTTATGATACCAGATCCCAATCGCCACTGAGTATAGCTACTGGGGAGGCAATTAGCACTTAATCAAATTGGATTAAGCAGCTAATGCAACAGAATAATTGTTGCCATTTATTCGTTTGGAATGATGATTAACGAGGTAACAGTCCATCCTCGGCATGCAAACTATCCCACTGTCCCTGCTGTCGAAACCAATCCGGCCCCGACAAAAAAATCGGTAATGCAAATATACGGAAAAAAAGTTAAATGAGAAAAAAAATTTGGTGGAAAATAATAAACATTCTTCAAATGTTTCAAACAATATATGATATTTTACTCACTCTAAAATATTCATACCAGGCAAATCTATCCGAAGATGCAAGGTTAAGCATTCTGCCAGTATTACTAATGACGCCTTCTGATAGGTATTTACCTATCGCTACATACCACATAATGTAGTTTTGCAGGTATTTGGTCGCTACCCCCCTAAACTTTGAATATATCCATCTGGTGAATTCTTCTGATTTAGCCTTCACTATAGCTGTGCTATAGATACCTCGCTTCTTTTTTTTGGCTCCTACAATCTCTTTGTGCTTTACCTTGCTCTTTCTTATGTGTCTGAATGCGTATTTAGTGCCCGTACATATAACTGAATCTTCTGTAATTCTTCCTTTCAGAAATTTCTCAATGTCCTCTTGTTTTGCTCTCTTCCCCTCAGTGTTCCTAAATAGAATATTTCCACTTCTATCTGTAGCAACTATTACAGCGACCTTCTTTG
>JAPXMM010000062.1:0-13780 GCA_033809015.1 Bacteroidales bacterium | reverse complement strand
GTGGATGAGTAGATTTCACGGAGTAGCTACGAAGTACTTACAGAGCTACTTGATGTGGTTTGTGATAATGAATAAATATTTAAAAGAGCTGATAGATCAAGACATTGGCAGGCTGCTGAACTTGTCATCGCATGATAGGTGGGCGTGGGACAAGTATAGAGAGTTAGTTAGTCAAAGATATGATTAACATACTTTCAAGTATAACAATAATTTGATATTTTATTAATCTCTTCTTCAAACCCTTTTATTACCCCCTCCTCAATTGATAAATTTATTGAAATATGTGTTTAGATAACACATGTTTTATCAAATCATTTCCTAGTGGAGATATTTCATTTAAAACTTTTCCATTTGTGGCTTCGCTGCGAGCCTTGCTCTACTCAGCCACCATTAAAGAAAAGTTTTTAAATGAATTTTTTTTGAACAAATCTAGTTTCAAGGATAATAAATATAATGACCTTTTTTACATTCTAATTAATAAATCTTATAATTTGATAAAAATTTATAATTAAACATTATTTTAAAATTTAATTTTACATTTTTTTGCACATTTCTTTGTTATGAGCAATAATTAAACTAATTTTGCACTCACTATGGAAGGCGAAGAATTAGATAAAAATCAAGAACCATCAAAATCAAAGAAATCTCTCAAAACAATTTCTGGAATGTATGAAAACTGGTATTTAGATTATGCCAGTTATGTGATTTTAGAAAGAGCAATACCTCATATTCGTGATGGACTAAAACCTGTACAACGTCGTATTTTGCATTCTATGTTTGAGCTAGAGGATGGCAGATATAATAAAGTAGCCAATATCATCGGAAATACTATGAAATATCACCCCCATGGTGATGCTAGTATAGGTGATGCTCTTGTACAATTAGGACAAAAAGAATTATTGATAGATACACAAGGTAATTGGGGGAATATCTTGACTGGCGATACTGCTGCTGCTCCACGATATATTGAAGCTAGATTGTCTAAATTGGCACTAGAGACTGCCTTTAATCCTAAAATTACTCCGTGGAAAATTTCTTATGATGGTAGAAATAAAGAACCTATCTATTTACCCATTAAGTTTCCTTTATTAATAATACAAGGTATAGAAGGCATAGCAGTTAGTTTACAAGTTCGCATATTACCACATAATTTCAATGAAGTGTTAGATGCTTGCATAGCTTATTTGAAAGGTGAACCATTTATCTTATATCCTGATTTCCCTTCTGGTGGCTTGATAGACGTTACTAACTATAATGATGGTCAAAAAAAAGGACAAATTATTTCTCGTGCTAGATTAGAAATACTTGATAATAAATCTATAGTAATTCGTGAAATTCCTTATGGAGTTACTACAGGTCAGCTTATAGATTCTATAGTTAATGCTACTAATAGAGGACATTTAAAAATCAAAAAAATAGAAGATAATACTGCTTCTGAGGTTGAGATCACTCTAATATTATCACCAGACGTTACTCCAGATCAGACTATTGATGCATTATATGCTTTCACTAAGTGCGAAGTCAAAGTATCTACTAATTGCGTGGTGATAGATGATAATACACCTGTCTTTTTATCTATTAGCGAACTTTTAAAAGAAACTACTGATAATATTGTTGGTTTTATAAAAGAAAGTTTAGAAGTCGAAAAGCAAGAATTTTTAGAAAAATTGCTCTTTGCTAGTTTAGAAAAAATTTTCATAGAAAATCATATCTACCAGGATATTGAAAACTGTGAAACCTGGGAAGATGTTATAAATACTATTGATAAAGGATTGGAGCCTTTTAAAAATCAATTTTATCGTCAAATCACTCGTGATGACATTATTAAATTGACTGAAATAAAAATCAAACGTATCTCTAAATATGATGCCTTTAAGGCTGATGAGATAATGATTAAGCTACAAAAACAACTAGACGCCGTAAATGCAAATCTGGACAACCTTATTGAATATTCTATAGAACATTTTAAATATTTAAAAAATACCTATGGTAAAAATTTTACACGTCGTACTGAGATTAGAACTTTTGGTAGTATAGAAAAAGATAAAGTAGCTGCACCAAATCAAAAAATTTATGTCAATCGTGCTGAAGGCTTCGTAGGTACTAGCCTTAAAAAAGATGAATATCTTTTCGACTGTTCTGCTCTTAGTAATTTAATTGTTTTTAAAGACGACGGCACTTTCAAAGTTATTAAAGTAGATGACAAAGTCTTCGTAGGTGAAAATATAATTCATGTGGCTATCTATGATCCTAACGACTATAGAACTACCTACAATGTTTTGTATCGAGATGGTAATGGTGGCGGGGTATATGCTAAAAGATTTTTTGTGAAAAGCATCATTCGAGATAAAGACTATTTCTATACTCGTGGCACTCCAAACTCTAAAGTTCTTTATTTCAAAGCAAATCAAAATGGAGAAGCAGAAATTTTAACTATTCATTTAGTGCCACGGCCAAGAATGAAAAATTTAACTATTGATTTTAATTTCAAAGATATACCTATTAAAAATCGTTCTACTGTTGGCTATTTGGTTACTCGAAAATTAATTAGACATATCTCTATCAAGCAGGAAGGCATTCAGACATTAAAAGGTATTTCTTATTATTTCGATGACGAAACTCTTCGTATTAATAAAGAAGGCAAAGGTATAGACTTAGGAGAATTTTTTGATGATGATTATCTAATAATTATATACAAAAATGGTTATTATCGTATATCCAAACCTAATGAGAGCTTATTCATCGATTCTAATTATTTAATTGTCGAAAAAGCTTCATTGCAATCTTTATATACCGTTATTTATCGTAATAATGATCAGAAATCTCAACATATTAAACGTTTTATACCAGATTTCACCACTGATAGAAATATTTATTTTTTACCCGAAGAGAATAATTGTGAAATTTTATTCTTTACTAAAGAGTGGCTCTGCGACATACAAATAAGTTACAGTAATAAAACTAAGGACATTCTAAAACTTGACCAACAATTTCCTATTAATTCTTTGAAAGCAAAAGGCAAAAAAATCAATAATAGCAAAATTAAAAATGTAAAAATTACAAATATTCAAGGACCTACCGAAGATTGGTTAAAAAATATTTTCCCCGATGATGACAATAATGAAGCTACAGATAATGATACTAATGATGATGATGATTTAGATATAGAATTAGATACAGGACAGATAATTTTACCTTTATAATAAATAATTTTTATAGTTAATTTTGTAAACTTTTGATAATGCAAAATATGGAAATAGAGATCAAAGCGCCATCCAAATGGCATTTTTTTGATATTAAAGAACTAATTTATTACAAAGACACATTATATTTTTTAACATGGAAAGATATCAAAATCAAATACAAACAAGCAGCTTTAGGTTTTTTATGGGCTTTTTTGCAACCTATAGCTATGACTGCTGTTTTTGTATTATTCAATCTCGCAGTTAATGTATCATTAGGAGACATTAATATACCATATCCACTTTTTGTACTTTCTGGAATAATGCTGTGGAATCTATTTGGTAATG
Source organism: Bacteroidales bacterium (assembly GCA_033809015.1). Classification (GTDB taxonomy): domain Bacteria; phylum Bacteroidota; class Bacteroidia; order Bacteroidales; family DTU049; genus DTU049. The sequence goes on along the minus strand of JAPXMM010000062.1, from coordinate 10,250 downwards.
CTATCACCTCTACATCTAATAGCGTTGTAAATAATTCAAATATTTTAAAAAAAATTTATTTCCCTAGAATATTTTTCCCGATGAGTTCACTTTTAGTTTGTTTATTTGATTTTTTTATAACTTTATTAATTTACATCCCAGTAATGATATATTATAATGTTTATCCTAATTGGCAGATAATTTATATTTTACCAGTTTGCATTATCTTGGTTTCTATATTAATTATGGGAATTGGCTCATTCTTTGGTGCATTAAACGTAAAATATAGAGATGTCAAATATATAATACCATTTTTAGTGCAATTATTATTTTTTATTTCTCCAGTATTCTATTCTAATAATCAAATAGCTCTTCCCTGGTTGAAAACTTTATATTATTTAAATCCGATGACAGGAATTATAGAATTATTTCGATTTGGACTTTTTAGTACACCTATAAATAATTTTGGATTAATCATAAGTATAATAATTTCATTATTATTTTTTGTTATAGGTTTATATTATTTTAGAAAAACAGAATATTTTTTCGCAGATATATCTTAGATATTTAGTGATTGCAATAAGATATTGATATAAATAGATTATTAGAAAAATCTCGGACTTCTATTAATTGGAGGGCGACTAGATTTTTGCTTAATATCATAGCTTAGAGTTATTTCATGAGTAGAATTGCTTACCTTATTAATATCACTGATAATAAAATCATAAGAATACATAACCTTAAAATTTTTAAATATCATCAAGCCAGCTATTAATGAAGCACTTTCATTTATACGATAGTTAACTCCCAGATATAAACTATTTTGATATATTGATAGCAAAGATACATCACCTTGATAGACAACAAAATCAGTTTTTACTAAAAAAGATGGAGACAAAGCGAGATAATCATTTACATTAAATTTATATTGTCCAAAAGCATAATAATGTCTTCCAGGTTTTTTGAAATCACTTAAATGAGCATTAGTGTTAGTCAAATAAATTGTAGAAATTCCAAATTTAAAATCATTTATTAATAATCCAATTCCAAGATTCATACTATAATTATAAAAACTTTCATCTGCTAATACAGCATTAGGATCAGTCATATCTTCATATATGAGTTCAGAGCCATCTAATCTTTTAGATAAAATATTAAAAGAGGCACCAATAGACACAGCTTTATTATCATCCCAGTAATACGGAAAAGCATAATTAATATGAATATTATAATTATTCTCATAGCCTAATTTATCATGTATTAATGTGATACCTACACCACTTTTAATTTTTTCAATGTATCCATTAAAATCGATAAATTGAGTTTGAGGAGGTTCAGCAAAACCTATCCATTGTGAACGTACTAATAGCAAAGAGTGAATACCTTTATCTATTCCAGTAAAACCTGCATTATAGTAAGGTACACTCAGCGAATATTGTGTTAATTGAATATCTCGCTGAGCAAACGATATTGTCGTAATTACACAAAATAAAATTAATAATAATTTATGTTTCATAATTTTAAAATTTTTCAATTTATCTGTATTTTACCAACAGGTTTATCATTTTTGAAAATAGCAATATACGCATTGGGTTGTATAAGTTTGATTTTTTCAAAAAGTGAATATGCCTCATCATACAAGAAAAATGGACCTAAATAATATCTGTCTATGCCGTCTTCAGTAATTTTGGTAATCTTTAAATTAGTATCATATTGTGAAACAATAAAAATAACAGAATCGATATTATTGTCTAACGAAGAACCAATATAAATTTGATGATTAAAAAATGACTTTTCATTATATTTCTCTGACACATTACTATATATTTTATCAAAATATGAATGATTCCATTCATCTACATTTACAAGGTTGAATGTAGTTCGTCGATTTAATTGATGTTCTTCTTCAGTTCGAGCATCTTTGATTAATAAATTAGATTCTCCCCAGCCTTTGTATTTAAGTCTTGATGGGCTTATACCTTTAGATATTAGGTAGTCTACTACACTTTGAGCCCTTTTTTCTGATAAAACTTGATTATATTGATCACTACCTCTAGCATCTGTATGAGAATTTATCTGTATAATCATTTGTGGATTTTCTTTTAAGATTTCTACAATTTTATCTAATTCGACAAATGACTCTGGCCTCAATGTCCATTTATCGAAATCATAATATATATTATTTATTACTATTTCTTCTTTTGTCAATTTAAATAATTCAAAATCTATGTTATGCCCATTTTCACTTGACAGAGTCATAGATATTTTTTCACCAAAAGTATTTAATTCTTTTTCTTGAGGAATGTAATCTCTTTTAATAGCTTTAACTATGTATTTTTTATCATTAATAATATTTTCAAACAAATAGTCCCCTTCATTATTGGTATAAGTTGTATCTATTATTGTATCATTAATACTTAAAGTTATTAAAGTTTGTGCTAAAGGTAACCTTGTATTCTTATCTATTACTTTCCCTTTAGCATTTAACATCACTGGTGCATAAGAAAAATAATAAAAGTCATCATCACCTTTGCCACCATTCCTATTTGAAGTAAAAATACCCCTATCATTAGACAAATATACTATACCAAAATCATCTCCAGATGAGTTTATAGGATAAGGTAATAATTTAGCTTCACTAATAACAACATCATTTTTAATTTTACAAGATAAAATATCTAAACCACCCATGCCACCAAAACCATTAGATGAGAAATATAGCATAGTATCACCTACGACTACTGGAAACATTTCATTATTCGGTGTATTAATTGATTTTCCGAGATTACGAGGAGTATTCCATTGTCCATCATCATTCATTGTAGTAACATATATATCTTTATTTCCTAAACCTTCCGGATTATCACTAACAAAATACATTGTTTTGCCATCAGATGTGAAAGTAGCATGACCTACATTATAGTTTTTATTATTTAGTTCTATCTTATTTATATCATCTGCACTAGCATTTTCTAAATCTACTGAATTAGCTTTATAAATGTTACATAATTTACCTCTTCCTTTTGGTTCATTACATCTCATGAAATACAGAGAATTTTGTGAAGGTACATAAGTAGCAACGCCATTATTTATATTATTATTAATTTTTTCATTAAATGGTGTAATGTTTTTCCATTTGCCTATCGATGAATCATATGTAGCTATGAATATTTTGCTAAAAGCCTGTCCATTATACGAATAAATCTCATCTTTACTATTCAAAACTCTAGAACTAGAGAATAATAGATAATTTTTATATATAAATGGATAGTATTCAGAATATTGTGTATTTAGCTCATTTATATTAATAATATCATACTGTGGAGGATTAGATAATTGCCCAAAAGCATATTTAAGACCATCAAGTTTTTGTCTAATCATAAAACTTAAATTGGGAGTATTAGATAATGATTGATATAGCTGAAATGCTCTATTATAGTCACCATTTGCATAAAGAGATTCTGCATATTTGATTTTGTAGTTAATATTAGTAATGTCTAATAAATAAGCAGTATTATACCAATTAATAGATTTAGAATAATTAGCAAACGCATAATAACAATCTCCAATTTTTTCGGCAATATCAGCTTTTTCTGTAATAGAGCTTATTTTATCAAAAACTTGTTCATACATTGCAGCTGCATTATAAAACTCATTCTGCTCATATAAATAGTTTGCTTTTTCCAAAATTTTATTTACTTGACAATAAACGATTTGACTAAATAATACAACAAATATAAAAACTATATACTTTTTCATAATCACAAATTTTTAATTAACGAACTACGGTTACAACGCCGTTTATAACTTTATCTTTTTCTTCAATTTGAGGCAATCTAATTATATAATAGTAAGTACCAGCTTGCACCAAATCTCCATGATATGTGCCATCCCATCCATCTTCACCTTCATATAATAATTGTCCCCATCGATTAAATATTTGGATATTTAGTCCTTTAGCAAATATATCATTTATTCCATCACCATCAGGAGTGAAAGCATTTGGTATAGGAAGTATATTTAATCTTAATGTATCTACAGGGCTCAGGCATGTCCCATTAAATGCATAAGCACTAATCACATCTCCATCATAAAAATTATTAGACAAATAAATATTCGAAGATGATGATTGCACTAGCTGACCATTTATATAGAAAGAGTAAGATTCATAATTTGATGGCTCAGCTGTGATAGTTACTATTTGCCCCAGATAAGCAGTATTATTGTATTTATCAGTAGTCAAGTTTAATTCTGGTAAATTATTTACAAGTACATTAAAGTGATACAATCCTCCCAGATTATGACAACCTAAATCTGTTATGTTTTCAGCAAAAATAGTGGTAGATTGATATATCGGACCTAGTGACATTGTATCTCCGATAGCAATGTTATTCATATTAGCATCATACCAATAAATATTTGAGTTAGAAGTATTATAGAGAGCAAAGATGAAAGCACTATCTCCGTAGCAAAATTCTGGCATTGTAGATGAAAATCCAGGATTGATAGCTGCAGGTAAAACAGGTATCAATTTTGTAACTTCTCTGCTACAATTGTTACTATCAGTTGCCATCAGGATAGCAGAATAATATCCTCCATCATAATAAATGTGTTGACTAGCAAGACCTGCAACAACTGTATCTACACCATCACCAAAATCCCAGTTAAATGATGAAAGACCTGAACCGGATGATATTATATTAATTAAAAAATGAGTGGGTGTGCCAGCGCATACGGTATCAAAGTCATAATCTAAAAGCAAGGGTGGAGAAATAACTATCTGCTGCTTGATAGAATCCCAACAACCTTTGCTATTCATTACTGTCAATGTTACAGTGAAAGTATCATTAGTTAAATAAAAATGAACTGGATTTTGCAAATCACTATAATATTGATCTCCAAAACTCCAATAATATTGCTCTACATTCCCTCCATTAGCTAAAGATAAATCATAAAAATGAGTAGTATCCTGAGCACATAAACCAGATACAATAAAGTGTGGCGTCGGTAGAGAATCTATTTCAGCTATATGAGAAATGATATTTACACAATTATTAATGTCTGTTACAGTCAGATTAACATTATAAACTCCATAAGCATTAAATGTATATGATGGATTCTGAATTGTAGAATTACCTACTCCATCGCCAAAGTCCCAATACCAATTAACTAAATCTCCACCATTACTGTAGGATAAATCATTAAATTGAGTGCTATTACCGAAACAGGTAGTATCCATACTAAACTCAGGCACTGGTAATGGATAAACAATTACTGGGCGAACAATTGAATTTTTACAACCATTGATATCAATAGCAGTTAATTGTGCTAGATAGCTTGTAATGTTTGTGATAAGTGTATTATAAATATACGTAGGATTTTGAACATTACTAATTCCTAAGCTATCACCAAAATCCCAATACCAATTATTAATCGCTCCACCATGTGATGTAGATTGATCAGTAAAGTGAGTGGTAGAACCGTAACAAACCGAATCAGCAAAAAACATAGGTATAGGCAATGGATATATTAAGACAGGTTTTGTTACAGTATCTTTACATCCTTTAGTATCTGTCACATAAAGTGTAGTATTGAAATATGTAGGATCAGACACTGTAGGATAAACATAAGCAGGATTTTGAACATTAGAGGTTCCTATGCTATCACCAAAGTTCCAATTATAAATAGCTATTGGTCCACTGGATAACGTAGAATCGATGAAATATGTAGTATCTTTTGAGCAAGTAGGATTAGTTACGAAATTAGCAATAGGTTTAGGATTTAAATAAATTACTTTACTAATACTATCTTTGCAACTATGCTGATCTGTTATTGCTAAGGAAACTATAAACATCGTATCTCCAGGATAAGGATAAACATGGATAGGATTTTGAATTGTCCCATAATTACTATCACCAAAATCCCATTGCCAATTTGTGATATTAGCTATAGGATTGTAGCTGCTATCAGCGAAAGTAACTGGCAGCCCTTGGCAAGCTTGGCTTGCAACAAAATTTGCCGTTGGCAGAGTATAAACTTGAATATTCCTTATTAATGTATCGCGACATCCTAATCCATTCTCTGCTACTAAAGTAAATGTATAAATAGTATCTTGAGCATAAAGATGTTCTGGAGGAGTATCAGTAGTATCCACAGTACCATCTCCGTAATCCCAGTACCAAAAAGTGATATTACTACCTTGTGGGGCATAGGTATGATTTACTATTCTAAATGTATCTCCAAAGCACACATTAGGAGATGAAAAATTTAACACTGGTAATGAATCTACAATTACTTGATGCATTTTTTCATTATAGCAACCATTAGTATCATAAACTGTTAGCACTGTACTAAAGGTACCAGGATAAGCAAACACATGTTGAGGATTTTGAATACTATCATTTGCACCATCACCGTAGTTCCAATGCCAAGAGTTTATTTCAGCGGGCATAGGTATAGATAAATCTGTGAATGATGTTGGTAATTTAAAACATACTGTATCAAAGCTAAAATCTGCCTTGGGTGGTTTAAATACAGTTATTTCTTTCGTAATTGTATCAGAACATCCATAAGAACTACTAGCAATTAGTGTAACATTATATAAACCCACAGTGTCATAAATATTAAAAGGATTTTGAGTAGTAGAGAACGTGCTATCACCGAAATCCCAATACCAGCTATTAATAGTTCCATTTATTGCAGTATCTATTATTGCAGTAGAATCAAAGAAATATGTTTCATAACTCATACAAGTAGCAGATGAATAAAAATCTGCTTGTGGGAGAGCATATACTCTGACAGGTTTAACTATACTATTTTTGCATAAATTTGAATCAATCATTGTCAGACTTACTTGATATAATCCATTGCTAACATATAAATTAGATGGATTATCTGTAGTATCCACAGTACCATCTCCATAATCCCAAATAGAACTCATAAAACTAGCATCTGTAGGTGTGCTCAAATTAATTGGTATCAGAGTATCATATAAACAAATATTATTAATACTGAAATTAGTATTTGGCAACCTCCATACTCTAACAGGTTTTATTATAGTATCTTTACAACCTACCTGATTAGTAGCTACATACATAACATTATATTGAGCTGCAGAATCATAATAATGACTCGGAGATGTCTGATTAGAAGTTTGTGAATCACCAAAATTCCAATAGTTATTTGTTACAGGTGTGCCACCTCTATCATCGGTAAGATTTATAAAATGTGTGGTATCTTTAAAACAAACAGTATCTGCTACAAAATTTGCTAAAGGTCGGATATTTACTGGGATAATTTTTGTTACTGTATCTTTACATCCATATGTATTAGTAGCTATTAATTGGATAGTGTATGAACCAGGAGGAGAATATGTATGATTAGGATTTGTATTATTAACATCTGGACTACCATCACCAAAGTTCCACTCATAAGTTAAATTGGTATTCCATAACCATTCACAATAATAACACCACCAATAAGAGCAATTATTATAAGCACAGTCAAAATAGTTATGAGATAAGTGCAATGGAGAGCTGCTACTATTATTAAAATTCACTACTTGACTATCACAAGCTAATGTATTAGAAAAATATGCGGTAGGTTGTGGAAAAACTGTAACTGTTTTATAATTACTTGTTCTATAGCATCCATTTGTATCCCACACAGTCAAATAAACTCTATATTCTCCGTTTTGAGGGAATTTATGACGCATATTTGGAGATGTGCCATTTGGACTACCATCATTAAAATTATAAGACCAAGCCGTTAAAGGGGCATTATCAGCACTAGGAGTAGATAAATTAGTAAAAGGAATAGAATCATAAACACACATATTAATGAATGAAAAATTAGGATTAGGTAAATGCCATACATAAACAGGTTTTGTTATTGATTCTGCACAACCATTATTAGCATAAACTGTCAAAGTAGCAGACTGATTGCCTGGACTATAATATGTTGTGTTTGGATTCATAGAACTAGATGAATTAGGAGACGCATTAGGAAATGACCAGCTATAGCCTGTTATATAAATAATAGTATCACTAGATAGATTTGTAAAATGTGTTACTTGTTCACTCACGCATGAAGTATCAGATGCAAAATCTGGAAATAAATCTCCGATAACTATAGTTCTTTGGAAAGTGGTTGCACCACAACCAAATTCAGAATTATTTTCTGCTGTTAAAGTAACAACATAAGTACCTACACTATTATAAGTATGTAAAATTGTTTGTTGAGGTTGTCCAGTATATGTTACATATGTAGGACCATAAGTATTTCCGTCACCGAAATCCCAAGTATAAACAGTATTAGGATTAGTAGCACAATTATTTCTAGAAGAAATATTAGTAAAAGTAATTGGTTGATTTATACATGTAGGTGATGAAATATTAAAATTAGCTTTAGGTGGTTCGTATACTCTAACTGGTGACCATGTAACTTCTGAAATACCACATGCATTTGATACACTAATTTTAATATTATATTGATTGTCTGGTTGATAACATGAAGCATTTAGGTATGTATGATTATATGTTCCTCCAGTTGGTGTTCCTATTGGCAGAGTTAATACATTGCCATCACCCCAATTTATTACTGTTATTGTCGAATCAGTAATGTTTTGACTGCTATTACCTATTTGCACAGTTAGAGGCGCACAACCCATATTTGTTCCTGCTAAAGGACCAATGATACCAGCTATAGGAGTGTTTTCTATTATTAATAATCTATTAAATACAGTCTGACAACCATTATTCCCGGTGCTAGTAATAGTTATAGGATGTGTACCTGTACCTATATATATATGAGAAATATTTGTAAAGCTACTAATAGAAGTATCTTGTCCGTCACCCCACTGAATAAAATAATTTGATATAAATGATGCATCGGGTGAATAATTAGTAATCGTTACTGTATCCTCAGAAATTTCTGTATATGAGCAATGTTTGAAATTTTTTGACTCAAAAAAATTGACACTTGGCTGTTGTTTTATCTCAATAATTTTGCATGTAGTATCTTTACATCCCATTATGTCTTGAACGATTAAACATACATTAAAGCTATCTATTCCTCCACCGTTACTAGTAAAAATATGAGATGGATTAGATGAATAATTAATTGGGCTACCATCATCAAAATTCCATGAATAATCAAGTGAAGTTCCAGTTGATAAATCATTAAAAGAAATATCACTACCACTACAAGCATTTAATGGTGCAAATGAAAAATTAGCAACTGGAAGCGGATCAATTGTAACCATCTGCTGAGTTGTGTCCCAACAATCAATTGGAGCACCACGATAAATTATTAATGAAACTGTAAAATTGCCTGACCCAGCAAATGTATGCACTACACTGTTTTGATTAGTAACTATCGGACTACCATCGCCGAAATTCCATATTGTAGAGTCAATTTGCCCTGGCAGTGGGGATGTATTTGTGAATCTTATACTATGGCATCCTGTTATAGTATATGAAAAATCGGCATGTTGTACACACTGCCCTTTTAAATTATCAAAAATTATAAACAATAAAATTAAAAAGATATAAATTACTTTTTTCATAAGTTAATTATTTATACAAACTTAAATATTATTTTAGAAAATTAAGTGAATTTTTAACTATTTTATAGTTTACATTTGGTTTACAATCTAAAAATTATTATAAAATATGATTTATTAATCTATCTAAATAAAAAATATTTACTATGGTTCAAGCTAATAGCTAGCATATTATTAAAAAAATTCTTTTAAGTTTAATTATTATTAAAACATATAAAAAACTTAATTAACTTATATTAAAACTGCTCTTTATATTATTTTTAAAAAAAAAATAGTATCTTTAAATAAAAAAATTAATATAAATTTGTTAATTTTTAACATTAGAAAAATATAAAATTTAAATTTTTCAAATTAAAAAGTAGGAATAAAGTAATGAAAATAAAGCTTAATAGAATTAATGTAAAAATCATAGTATTTGTATTTATAAATATAAATGTTTTTAATGTTATATATAGTAATAATAAAAATCAACAATTAGATTCATTACTAAAAAAATCTAAAGAATTATCTACAATCAATCCTATAGAAGGGTTAGATTTTATAGATAGTGTACTAGACATCGCGATAAAATCATCAGACTATCATGCTGTAGGTTCTTTATTAAACGATAGAGGGTCTATATTTTACCTTATGGGAATTTATGATAAAGCTTTTTCTTCATTTACTGAAGCTTTAAATTATTATGAACTAGCAAGAGATAGTATTGGTA
>JAPXMM010000061.1:0-13860 GCA_033809015.1 Bacteroidales bacterium | reverse complement strand
CAGTAGAAATAAAAAATGAGAATAACCAATTAAAAATTACAGATCACAACGCTTGCTATTGGTTACGAAATTATGATAATTGGATAAATATAGAGCTTCATTATACAAATATCAATTACATAAATCCTGAAATATATGGTAATATGATATTCAAAAATACTTGCACGCAAGACACATTAAACATAGAAGTATGGAACGCAGCTTTTGATATTAGAGGAGATGTGAATTTGAACAAATTTATTTTCAGATCACACGGTGGTATCGTAGGTTTATACCTAACTGGACAAAGTAAATATATTTATACTTACCTGCATGGTTCTGGTCCACAGCATTTAGAAAATCTTTGCTCAAATACAGTAGCTATAAACCATTCAAGTTATCAGAATATATATGTTTGTTCAGACAGCGTATTGTGGGTAGATATTAATAGCAGCGGAAATGTATATTATAAAGGAAATCCTTTGCAAAAAATTGTCAATTACATAGGAACTGGTAGAGTTATAGAGATGGAATGAAGGAGTGCAAACTATTGGCTAAATAGATGGAAGATGAAATTATGAGAGATATGTTTAGAAATTAAATTGGTTAGAGGAAGTATAAAAATATTTTTATACTTCCTCTAACCAATTTATAAACTTAACATTTATGTTTAACTTTTCATGTTAAATATATTTACTAATTTTGTAAAAAGTAAAAATTATGGAATATACAGTTGAAAACATACAAAAGATGCTGGCTCTGACCAAAGAGGGCAAGCGTGAATTCCTAGACAATCTCTATGAATTCCTCAATGAGAATAGATTAACAGCATTAGATTATCAGAGAATCAAGATTCTATCTACTGCTCCTATTTGTCCCAGATGTGATTGCGAATATGTAACTAAAGCTGGTGTGAGTGATGGCAGGCAAGTATATAAATGCAAAAGTTGTGGTTACAGATTCAGAGAAACTGCAAAATCGATAGTTTATTACTCCCATAAATATTACCTTATACTAGATTATCTAAAATGTATGCTAGAGGGAAAAAGTCTAAGAGCTTGTGCTAAAGAAGTTGGTATTAGCCTACCAACAAGTTTTAAATGGAGACATAAAATTTTATCTGCAATTCAAGGATTAGAAGGAGGAATTAACTTCTCTGGTATAACAGAAACTGACGAACTATTGCTGCAATATTCAGAGAAAGGACGAAAATATAAAACTCTAGAAGAAAAAGAGCAAGCTATGAATACTGTTCATCCAAACGTTGCTGTATTAGTGATGACAGATAGAGAAGGTAATTTGCTTTTCAAACATACTGGAGAAAATAGAGTTCAGAATAGTCAAATAAAAGAAGAACTAAAACGAAGAGTATCAGAGAAAAATTTGATATGTTTTAAGCCAAACGATGAGTTCGAGCAAGCAGTGATAGAATCACCTAGTAAAAAGGTATTAGTTAGACGTAAGACAAAAGGATTAGCTGTTTATAGCGTAAATGTAGCAGAGAAAAAGATTACAGATTTTTTAGTTTGGATGATGAAATTCAGAGGAGTAGCCACAAAGTATCTACAGAACTACCTAATGTGGTTTGTAGTGATGAATAAGTATTTGAAAGATAAGGTAGAATCAGATATTGGGCGACTATTGAACCTGTCATCGCACGATAGGTGGGCGTGGGAGCGGTATTTTAGATTAATGAAATTAAAATATTGAAATATCATTGAAAGTTAAACAAAAATATTGTTTATATTCCTTTTACCTATTTTCCCTCCCTTAAAAATTTTTATTTAAAATGTATCTTTATATCTTTCCCCTAACAACAATGTGTTTATCTAATCTCTCCATTTATTATCACTTTCTCTACTTTATTAGAAGCAAAATGATAAGGTAAAAATTCTAATGTTTTGACATCAGAATTTAAAATTAGAAAAGACGCTTTTTTACCTTTTTGTATGCTGCCAAGTAGATTTCCTATTTCTAATGCATAAGCAGCATTATAAGTAATAGCATTGATAGCTTCTACAGGTAATAATTTTTGATAAATTGTAGCTAAAGCAATAGCAAATTGTAAATTACCCGATGGGCTGGTACCAGGATTATAATCACTAGCTATTACTAGTGGTAGGCCAGCATCAATCATTTTCCTTGCTGGAGCGAATGGTATTTTGAGAAAAAAAGACACTTGTGGTAAAACTGTTGGCAAAGTGTCGCTAAGTAGTAAAGCACTTATTTCTTCATCTTCTATACGTTCTAAATGATCAACAGATACTGCATGGTGAGCTATACCTAATTGCACTCCACCATTATTTTTCATTTCACTTACATGTATTCTTGGTTTGAGACCAAATTTAACGGCAGCATTTAAGATATAATCTGTTTCTTCTAATGTGAAAAAACCTTCATCGCAAAATATATCTACATATTCAGCTAGTCCTTCATCTGCAACAGAAGGTAACATTTTAGAAATTATTAAATCAATATATTCATTTCTGTTTTCTTTATATTCCATAGGTATAGCATGTGCTCCGAGAAAAGTAGATTTAATAGGAAGTTTAGTATATTCTTTTAATCTTTTAATGACTCGTAACATTTTTAATTCACTTTCTAGAGTAAGCCCATAACCACTTTTGATTTCTAAAGCTACTGTTCCATAATTTATAACTTCGTTAATTCTTTTTAATGAAGCGTCGAAAAGTTCTTCTTCAGAGGTTGTTTGCACATTTTTGGCAGAGTTTAATATACCACCACCTTTTTTAGCTATTTCCTCATAACTGTAGCCTTGCAATTTCATGATAAACTCTTCCTCTCTCCATTTAGCAAAAACTAGATGAGTATGTGTATCTACAAAGCCTGGGATAACAAATTGATTTTTTACATCATATATATTATCATAATTGTTATATATTTCTGCAATATTACCTATATCATTCATCCGTCCATAGTCTACTATTGTGTCTCCTGCAATAGATAAATAAGCATTATCTAATTTATCTATTCTACTCATTTCTGCCCCTTTCAGTGGTCTTTTAGGATATAAATCACTGACACCTATTAGGGAGCCAATATTGATATACAAATTTTTCTTTTTCATAATTTTTTACATTTTTTAAAAAATAATTAATTTTAATTTTTTACAAAAGGTTGAATAGCTCGTTTAAAAATGCCTTTAGTGTATGCTATTGTCATACCATAATTAGATACAGGTATGCCAGCATCTATAGCTGGTCTTAATCTCAGTTCCAATTGCTTACGAGTAACTACACAACCACCACATTGTATTACCATAGCATAATCTCTAATATTTTTAATATTTTCTAAACCACTTACTACTTTGAATTCTAATTTTTTGCCAGTATATTCAGATAGCCATCTTGGTATTTTAACCCTTCCTATGTCATCATCGCAGGTAACCTCATGAGTACAACTTTCAAGAATAAGAATTTTGTCGTTATCTTTTAGTTTATCAATATATGGTGTGCCTTGCACATAATAATTAAATTCACCTTTTTTACTAGCTAATAATATGCTAAAAGACGTAAGTAAAATGTGCTTTGAAATAATATTATTTACAAAAGAAAATACTTGACTATCTGTGATGACTAGTGAAGGCTCTGGAGATATAGTTTTGATAACATGTTCAGCTTCATTTTCTTTACAAACTATAGCGATAGAGTCATTATCCAAAACATCCCTAATAGTTTGTACTTGAGGTAATATTAATCTGCCCTCAGGAGCTTCTGAATCTATTGGAGTTATCAAGAGAACTAAGCTACCTGGATTTACGATATCACCAATGACGTTTGGGGTTTTAAAAGCACTCTCAGGAATATATAATTTCAATAAATCTATTAGTGGTTGTAAATCATCATTTTTAGTAGAGCAATCAATCACTGGTACATTATAACTTTGTTCAAGTTTATTTTTTAAATCTGGAGATAATGGTTCTATATCAGATTTATTATGTACTATTATAAATGGTATATTGCGATTTTTAAATTCATTTATTAAATTTTTTTCTATTTCATCGAAAGTATTATATGCTATTAATAAAATAGCAAAATCGATTAAATCTAAAGATTCTAGTGTTTTTTGTACACGTAGCTTACCTAATTCTCCTGTATCATCTATACCAGCAGTATCTATCATCACCACAGGACCTATTTGAAAAATCTCAATAGCTTTTCTCACTATATCAGTTGTAGTACCAGCTATATCGCTCACGATAGCTATATCTTGTTTAGTGATTTTATTTATTAATGAACTTTTACCATAGTTTCTCCTACCGTATATTCCAATATGAGGTCTCAATTCATTACCTTTTTTCATCTTTTACTTTGCTTTTTAATTATTATTTATTTTATTAATTTTTTACAAATTTACTAAAACAAAAATGATAAATATAATTTCAAAAATCGATGCACCGCTGTTAAAATCCTTAAAATTAGGATATGTTTTTGTTAAGATAATAAAATTTCGTCTGTATTTATTTTTTGCTCGGATTGATCCCGCATTGGGAAATGATTTGTTAAAAAACAAGCAAGCAGCGTAGGGCAAAAGGGTTTACACTGTCTAAGCGAGCTTTAGCTTGCGAGTTTGTAAACCCCAATGGGTGATTGCGTAGTTTTATCAAATCATTTCCCCAGCGGAGATTTTTCTTTGTATCTTTCTTTGTATAGTTGACAAAGAAAGAAATTAATAAGAAATATTTAAAAATAAATCGAATTATTCATAAGAAATATAGTTATTACTAGTAAATTCATAGTAATAATTTATTTATTAAATGCCTGATTCGATGTTTTTTACTTTTAAGATTGAGAATTTAAAATATTTAACTGCCACATACATATAGCAGATGCAGTAGCAGCATTTAATGATTCTGGCAAATGAGTTTCATTATTTCTAGGAATTTTAATTTTTTTTGTAGCTATAGATTGCAATTTTTCATCTATACCATTGCCTTCATTACCTATAATGAGTGCAAAAGGTCCAGATATTTTTACTTCTCGTATGTCTTCACCTTCTGTATCTGTAGCTAACAATGTGTGAGTATAGCACAAAATATTGATTTCATCTAGATTTAAATAAATTATATTTATACCAACTATACTACCCATGCTAGATTGTACAACTTTAGGATTATATAAATCTACTGAATTTAATGTAGAAATAATATTATAATATCCTAGCCATTCAGCAGTTCTTAAAATAGTACCCATATTCCCAGGATCTTGTATGTCATTCAATATCAATAAATTATCACAAGTCTGCATTTCTTTTAAAGTAATAGGTGCTTTCTGATAAAAAATACCTAAAATGCCATTTGGAGTTTTCATAGAGCTTATACGCTCTAATTCCTTTGCTGTGATAATCTCTACTGATGATAAATTGTATAAAAAAGTATAATCTATAGTGGTATAGATTTTATAATATTTATTACCTCTTTTTAATAAATCATTAACAAGGTTTGGACCTTCAGCAATAAACATCCCTAGCTCATTTCTAATCTGTTTTAATTGTAAATCTTTGATAAATTGAATTTCTTTTTTTGTAATCATTTAATAATAATTATTTGATAAGATTATATTACAAAATTAAAAAAGTTTTTAAGAAAGCATTCGGAACTTTATTATAAATTTGTGAAATAAAAAAAATTATGATGAAAAAATTTAAATATTTTTTATTTATTTTGCTATTAACATTATTATCAAGTTGCAAAATTATGAAACAAGCTGATTGGCTATTCTATGATGGTAAAATATATACCGCTAATGAAAATAACGATGTAGTAAGTGCTATGGCTATTAAAGATGATAAAATTATTGATTTAGGAGATTCTGATACATTATTAAAAAAATGGAAAGCTAAAGAGAAAATTAATCTACAAGGCACTATAATAATACCTGGAATAATCGATTCTCATTGCCATCTAATCGGTTATAGTACTGAAATGGATCCCATAGACCTCACAGGCGTTAGAGGAGTAGATGAAATGGTCGAAAGAATTCAAGTATATCTAAAGCAACATCCCGATATTAAATTTATTTATGGTAGAGGATGGGACCAAAATTTATTTCCAAATATGCAAATGCCTAATAATAAATTGTTAAATAAATATTTTCCTGATATACCAGTTTATTTGAAAAGAGTAGATGGACATGCAGCATTGGCTAATGATGCAGCCCTGCGTCTGGCTAATATTACTAAAGAAACAATTATAGAAAATGGTATTATCGAAAAAATAAATAATGAATTAACTGGTATTCTGATAGATAATGCTATGAGTTTAGTGGAGAATTACATTCCTCCGCTACCTGTGAGTGCTAAAATCAGTTCATTACTTAAGCACCAAGAGCAAGCCTTTCAATACGGTATCACTTCTATTAATGAAGCTGGTATTAATTATAATGAAATACAACTTTTAGATTCTTTACAAAAAATAAATATGTGGAAACTAAGAGTTTTTGGTATGTTAACCTTAAATAATAAAAATATTGATAAAATATTGACGCAAGGTATTTATGTTAATGATAAAATTACAGTAAGATCAGTAAAATTGTATGCAGATGGTGCTTTAGGAAGTCGTGGAGCATATCTATCCGAGCCATATTCAGATGATAGTAATAATAAAGGAATATTTTTGTTAAATGAAACTGAGTTTGATTCTATTGCTCAATTGTGCTTGAAATATAAATATCAAATCGCTACGCATGCTATAGGAGATGCAGCTGTTAGCACTATAATTAATTGGTACTCTAAATATTTAGATAATAATAATGATTTGCGTTGGCGAATAGAACATTGTCAGGTAATTAATCCAAATGATATTCAAAAATTTGGACAATATAAAATAATACCTTCTGTGCAACCCATACATGCTATAGAAGATATGGAATGGGCTAAATCTAGACTTGGCAATAGGTTAAAGAATGCTTATTGTTACAAAGATTTATTTTTGCAAAATAATATTATAGCAATTGGTACAGATTTTCCAGTATCACCATTAAATCCATATATAAATTTTTGTGCTGCAGTATATAGACAAAACATTTCTGCTTATCCTACAGAAGGTTTCCAATCTAGTCAAGCTCTCACTAAAGAAA
Organism: Bacteroidales bacterium; assembly: GCA_033809015.1. Taxonomy (GTDB): domain Bacteria; phylum Bacteroidota; class Bacteroidia; order Bacteroidales; family DTU049; genus DTU049. Next base: position 6,784 of record JAPXMM010000061.1, on the reverse strand, counting down.
TAGCTCTGCGTAGCATGACATATTATAGTGCATATGCTAATTTTTCAGAAAAACAATTAGGAAGCCTCGAGATAGGTAAAAAAGCTGATTTTGCAATCATAAATAATGATATTATGAATGCTACACAGCAAGAGTTAGGCAATACATATGCCATAGCTACGTTCATAGATGGAGAAATGGTTTTTTCGCTAAAAGGTAATAAAATCTTTTGAAATAGGAGTTTGGATAATAAATTTTGCTAAATATTTTAGTAATGATAGAATTACTCTTCAATTTATTCTTTGCTCGAATTAATATCGCATTGGGAAATTATTTGTTATAAAACAAGCAAGCCGTGTAGGGCAGAAGGGGGTTACACTGTTTGAGCAAGCTATAAGCTTGCAAGTTTGTAAACCCCAATGGGTGATTGCGTAGTTTTATCAAATCATTTCTCCAGCGGAGATTTTTCTTTCTTTCTTTGCATAGCTGGCAAAGAAAAGTTTTAAAATGAATTTTTTTAAATAAATAAAGATACATTCTTAATAAAAAGATTATTACTGATACATTTATAGTAATAACTTAGTTATTAATTAAACAATTAATTAATAAAAATCTTTCTAACAAGCAAATGCTAGTATCTCAATTATTTATTTTTATAAAATGGCAAACTAACGACAATAGCTTTTGCTAAACTATTTCTAATGTTTATAAAAATTTCTGTATCTGGTTTTGAGTATTCAATAGGCACATAGCCCATACCAATAGCTTTTTTAACATATGGACCAAAGGTACCAGAGGTTACTTTACCTATTACATTGCCATTAATATCACAAATTTGATATTCATGTCTAGGTATGCCTTTATCTATCATTTCAAAGCCAACAAGTTTTCTTTTTAATCCTTCTTGTTTTTGTTTTAATAAAAATTCTTTATCTATAAAATTTTTATGATCTACAAGTTTCACTATCCATCCTAGTCCAGCTTCTAAAGGTGAAGTAGTATCATCTATATCATTGCCATATAGACAAAATCCCATTTCTAACCTTAAAGTATCACGAGCACCTAAGCCTACGGGTATTATTCCTTCATCTTTACCAGCTTCGAAAATAGCATGCCAAATTTGTTCAGCATTTTTGGGGTCAAAATATATTTCGCAGCCACCACTACCAGTATATCCAGTTATAGAAAGTAAAACATTTTTTATACCATCTAATGTAACCCATTGCCATGTATAATAAGTCATATCAGTAATAGGTTCAGCAACAATTTTTTGCATTACTTTCATAGCCAATGGTCCCTGAATAGCTAACTGTGCAGTATTATCTGAATCATTAACTAAATTATTATTGATTTCAATATTAAATTTGGAAGCATGAGAGCATAGCCAATTCCAGTCTTTCTCAATATTTGCAGCATTTACTACTAATAAATATTCTTCTTCATTCATTCTATAAACAAGCAAATCGTCCACTATTCCTCCTTTGCCATTTGGTAAGCAAGAATATTGAATTTTACCATCTTTGAGAGCTGCTACATCATTAGATGTTACATATTGTGCGAAATCTAATGCATTTGGTCCTTTAATGTATATTTCTCCCATATGAGAAACATCAAATACGCCAACTTTTTCTCTAACTCCAATATGTTCCTCCTGAATACCAGTATACTGTATAGGCATATAGTAGCCTGCAAATTCTGCCATTTTAGCTCCAAGGCTTTCGTGAATCTTTGTAAATGGTGTATATTTCATATCTCCTGTATTTTTTAGCAAATTTACAATTAATTAATTTAACAAAAAAATAATACATCTAAATTAGTTTTTATTAATGATATTTTTAATTATATAAATATTTTAGTAGTAAGTTTTTTGATCTTTTAAGTGAGGGGGAGAAAGGGTGATGGGGTGATGTGGTGATTGGGTGATGAGTAGTTAGTTGATTAGTTGAAGAGTTGAGAAGTTTAGGAGTTTAAAAGTTTTAGAGTTTAATGTTTTAAGCATTATGCATGAACAATGTTAAACGTTGAATTATTTTCCACAAATGAACACAAATCTCTGCAAATAACTATTTTTATTGTATTAACCACTAATTTTATTGTTATAAATTGATAAGTTTAAATGTTTAAGCAAAATGTTTAAACTGTGTTAAACTATTAATCAAATCCTTCAAAAAAATTTATTTTAATTCTCAACTTTTGTATGAAATTATTGCATGTAAAGAGATTTTATATTTATTATTTATCCGATCCCATTTACAAAATAATTAAAATATTTTCTTTATAACCTATAATTAGAAAAGTAATAATAGTAATTTATTTAAATTCTTATATCATTACTTAATTTAAACATTTATTAATAAATAATTAATTATTATGAATGTTTCAATACTAATCAATTTTTTTAATAGGGTAATTTTATTTATATTCAAAAAATCTCAAATTTTTTTATAAAACTATATTTTATTATTTTTGAAAAAAAATTATGAATGATAAGGTAAAAGTAGATTTATCATTAGCAAAAGAATTATTACAAGAAAAGGACATTAAACAATTATTGCCATATCTTTCTCATGCTCAAAAAAATATTATAGAACGTTCTGGATTAGGAAATGAGTTTCTAGGATGGGTGGATTTACCTCAAAGGATGCTGGATGATAAAAAATTTTTTAGTGAGTTAGAAGAAATAAAAACTGAAATTAAAAATACTAATGTTGACAGATTAGTAATGATAGGAATAGGTGGTTCATATATGGGTACTAGAGCGATAATAGAAGCTTTACGCTATTATTTGCCATATGAATCATTACCTATAATATACCTAGGCCATCATCTAGAAGCTGCATATATAGAAAAACAATTGAAAATATTAGAAAATTCTAATTATTATACAATTGTAATTTCTAAAAGTGGCACTACTACTGAGCCAGCGATAGCTTTTAGGTTGATTAGAGAGCAAATGAAAAATAAATATGGTGAGCAATATAATAAGAGAGTAATTACTATTACTGACGAAAAAAAAGGTGCTTTACGAAAATTGTCGGCAGAGGAAGGTTATCACAGTTTTATAGTACCAGATAATGTCGGAGGTAGATATTCTGTGTTATCTCCTGTGGGCTTGGTACCTTTATATTTAGCAGGTATAGATATTAATGAATTGCTTAATGGAGCTGATAGTCAAAGATCAGATATTTTCATAGATGATTGGTCAGAGAATGCTGCTTTTCAGTATGTAACTACTAGACATTTAGCTTATCAAAAAGGTAAACCTATAGAGATGCTTACTTCATTTTATCCATCTTTATTTTATTTAGCTGAATGGTGGAAGCAGCTTTATGGCGAGAGCGAGGGTAAAAATAATTTAGGTATTTTGCCTGTTTCCGCTATGTTTACTACTGATTTGCATTCTTTAGGGCAATATATTCAAGATGGGTTAAGAGTATTTTTTGAAACGATAATTTCTTTAGAAAATCAATTTAATACTCTTACAATTCCGAGCTCGAGAGATGTAGATGATGGTATGGAATTTTTGGCTAATAAACGAATAAGTGAAATCAATCAAATAGCTGAGAGTGCTACTGCTATTGCTCATCATGATGGTGGTGTGCCAGTTATTAAAATTTCAATACCTTATATGTCTGCTTATTATTTAGGTAAATTATTATATTTCTTTGAATATGCTTGTGCTCTGAGTGGATATTGTTTTGGCATAAATCCTTTTGATCAACCTGGTGTAGAAGCATATAAAAATAATATGTATGCATTATTAGGTAAACCAGGCTACGAAAAGCTTGCTATGCAATTAAAAGAAAAAATAAATAATCTTTAATATTTTTTGATGAAATTTTCTGTAACATATTTATTCTTTTTATCAATAATAATTATTAGCTGTGCTACTGTAGAAATGCCAAGTGGTGGACCTATTGACAAAACTCCTCCTCAGCTCATTTCTGTGGTTCCATCAGACTCTACGACGAATTTTAATAGTAAAGAAATTATTTTTGTTTTTGATGAATTTATTAAATCTGTTACTAAAAATAAAGTAGTTGTTAATCCTTATCTTCCTAGTAATATTTATGATATTTCTACTCAAGGCAAAAAAGTTATTTTATCTTTTAATGACACTTTGAGGGATAATACTACTTATACTATTACTTTTAATCAAGCCATAATCGATATTACTGAGGGGAATATTTTAAATAGATTAACCTATACCTTCTCTACAGGTGCTAGCATAGATAGCTGCTCTATTAGTGGTAAGGCTATTATTTCTGAATTAGATTTGCCAGTGAGTAAAGGTATTGTTATTTTAACTGATTTATCAGATTTTAATTGGGATACTATGCCTACATATGTTGATTACATTAATAATGGTAATTTTTTATTTTCTAATTTGCCTCAAAACGATTGGTATATGTATGCTTTGGAGGATTTGAATAATAATATGATGTATGAAATTAATAAAGAACATGTTGGTTTCTATAGCAATAAAATCGAGCTATCTGAATATTGTAAACAAAACAATTTAGAAATTTTAACTTTTTTAGAATTTCCTAAGAAAAAACGTGTTGTTAATGTACCAAGATTAAATCTGAATAATAGCATTGTGATTTTTAATCAACCATTGGATCATCCTCAGATTTCTATTAATCCCAGTTCCTCAGATATTTATACATATTGGAGTGCAAATAATGATACTTTATTTATTTATAATCCTATTACTAAATGGGATACTACTAAAATTAAAATAGTAGATAAAGGACTAGATACTACTTTGAATATATTTACTGGATTAGTTAATACTAAAAAAATTGCTCAAGATACAGTTTTACAATTAAAATTATTGAGCTATGATGGACAATTATTACCATCAGATTTATTAATTATTAGAGGCTCTTTGCCATTTAAATGGATAAATAACGATTCTATCTTTTTGATTAAAAATGAAAAAGATACTATCAGATTGTCTTTATCTGATGATTATTCATTGACTCATAACATAATGAATAAAATCTCAGATGGAGATTATGAATTAATAATAAAGGATAAAACAGCAGAATCCATCACTAATACTTACAATAAAGAAAATAAAATTAGATTTTCTAAATTATCTAATAATGAAATTTCTAATTTAACTATTAATTTTACCAATTCATTAGCCTGGAATGGTATAATCAAAATAAATGGTAATTTACTTAAAAAAAGTGTTAATATTTCACGAGGTAGTACTATCTGCATCATTCATGAATTATTATCAGATAAATATGAATTATTGCTGGTAAGAGATAAAAATGAAAATGGTAAATATGATACTGGTAATTTCATTCAACGCCAATTACCTGAAAGAGTATTTAGATATCCACAGCAAATAGAGATAATGAAAAAATGGGATCAAAGTATTAATTGGGATTTGCCAAACATTGATTAAATGTGAGCAATTTAAATAGGTGTTTAACTCATATATTTTGCTAAAATTTTTTTAATAAAAAAGCTTTGAATCTTTCTAATTATTGTTGGAGATATCGTGATAACTAATAAAATTACAATTTAATTTGATAACAATTTAGTCATAAATAATGCGAAAAATAATGTTAACTCAAGGAATTAGATAAATATTTTATTTTAATTAAGAATAAAAGATAAGTATATTAACAAATAATAGGATATTCATCTACTTATAAAACTTTGATTTTAAATGAAAATCTTTCATCTTTTCTGGCAGTATTAGGCTAATAATTTACAACAAAAATTCTAATAAACAATAATACTTTAGCTAAAAATATATTTGAATAAATATTTTTTATCAAAATGAAATATCTTATTTGATAATGCTATTTAAAAGACATTAGATACAATTCATTATATAAGCTATCTAATAAATCTTTATCATTATTAAAAGAAATACTTTTTAATATTTCTACTAATTGACTATCATTAATATTGTGTTTTTTCATCACTGCACTATAGATATAACGAGATAAATCTTTATCAGACATGCTATCATATGGTGCGATATATCTGATTTGAGAAATTAAATATTCTGCAGAATACATATCTTTCAAAATTGCATAAATTGAATCTTGATTATATGGAATATTCTCATTATTTTGCCTAATATTACTATTATTACAGCTATAAAAAACAAAAATAAAAGGTAAAATAAAATATAATAATTTTTTATACATAAGTAAAAAAATTAAAAAAAGTCCGCTGTGGAGCGGACTTTAATAAAAAGTAATTGGTGGCGACCTACTCTCCCGCTTTAGTAGTACCATCGGCGCTAGTGGGCTTAACGACTCTGTTCGGTATGGTAAGAGGTGATCACCACTGCTATAGCCACCATAATATCTATAACATACTTAATAGGGGTGGAGAAACCTTGTAAGTTTCAAAAGGGATTAATGTCTTTTTTTTTAAAAGAGGAAGCTTTGGGTAATTAGTACTGCTCGGCTAAACGCATTACTGCGCTTACACCTGCAGCCTATCAACGTCATCGTCTCTAACGACCCTATAAGGAATCCTAATCTTGAAGTTGGCTTCGCACTTATATGCTTTCAGTGCTTATCCGATCCATACATAGCTACCCTGCGATGTAGTTGGCACTACAACAGGTACACTAGAGGTATGTTCATCCCGGTCCTCTCGTACTAAGGATGACTCTTCTCAAGATTCCAACGCCTACCGCAGATAGGGACCGAACTGTCTCGCGACGTTCTGAACCCAGCTCGCGTGCCACTTTAATCGGCGAACAGCCGAACCCTTGGGACCTTCTCCAGCCCCAGGATGTGACGAGCCGACATCGAGGTGCCAA
>JAPXMM010000060.1:0-13988 GCA_033809015.1 Bacteroidales bacterium | reverse complement strand
GGTGGTCGGTGTGATAGAAATATTGCAACTTTATTTTCATGATATAAAATTAATGAATATTTTTGAATAAATTTCTATTTCATTTACTTTTTTGTCAACTACAAAAAAGTAGCAAAAAAATCTCCGCTAGGGAAATGATTTGATAAAACTACGCAATCACCTCTTGGGGTTTACAAACTCGCAAGCTATAGCTTGCTCAAACAGTGTAAACCCTTTTGTCCCATACGGCTTGCTTGTTTTATAACAAATCATTTCCCAATGCGGGTTTAACAAAACCTGATGGTTGAGTTTTGAGCCAATTTAGAGTTTAGGTGGGAGATTAATAGCTAGCTGAAAGGGAGGTATTGAAGATTTTATTTCATAGAATGGATTATTTCATTCTTCTAATTTCACTACACTAACATCATCAATGAGATAGTATGGGAAATGCTGTTCACCTTTCGAATCTGCGTTTTTATATTTTTTAACCATATATTTATTTCTTATAAATGTATTTTTAGCTACAACCTTCCCAAATTTTTTAAAATCTCCTGTATTTTGAACTTCATCCAAAGCCTTTATTACCTTTGGATTATCATCCCAAAACATTCCTATTGTTATATATTGCTCTCCACCTTTAGCTGTGTATATACCACTTATCTCTACCCAATTAGTATCTTTTATATAAATACCTTTGGGATTACTAACATGTGCTGTATGTTCTGGCTCCATTATTTTATAGTATTTATGTTGAAAACTTAATTCATTTTGATTCTTAAATATTATGCTGTCCTTAGAGAAGTATATACCTATATTGTATGCAGCATAATCACTAAATTGATATGCTAGACGTACCCCAAAACTAACCTTATATTTTACGCCTTTTTCTAATGGCTCTATTAATATACCTTGAATACGTTCCATGCCGGAGTTTTCTACACTAAAAAGCATCATCCCTATATAAGCATTTCCAGATTTTGGATAATAACAACCAGCCCAATTACATGGTACACTACATTCAATATTTTTACAACATGTATTATAATAATCTATATGAACACATCTCCATCCCACTAACGAATACATTAACCATATATCAGGTGGGCCCCAATATTCTTCAAAACCCCCATTATATACAAGGTTTTCTTGACTTTTCAATGTATTCATCACAAATATTAGTGATAACACTAAATAAAAATAACGTTTCATATTATTTGATTTTGTTGGGTTCTATTCTACTTTTGCATTATCTTAAAAAATATTTAAAATTATTACCAATTATCAAAATTATAATTTTTCCAATAATCTATTAAATAAATTTTTCCATCTTTGTAACCAAAATGCCAAAGGGGCATATCATCTTCATAAAATAAAAATTCTAATAAAGTATTATCTTTATGACTCTTTACTCTCATATATTCTACTTCCTTGATACTATCGGTAGGATATGAAATATCATTATGTCTATTTATTACAAAAAATAGTTTATTGTTAAGTTTAAAAAAACCTTTTATCTCTTTGTCAGTAGATGGTAATATTTCTGTACATAATTCTATTTTTATTACACAACTATCAATATTTAGGTTATATTTATAATTTGCATCAAATGTGAAAAAAATTGAATTATCGTTATATTTACCAAAATCATTTATAATATAATTGATTAATAAGTTTTTTTAAACTATCACTAATTTGATATTCTATCAAATCTCTATTAACATTAGTATATACATATTTTTATGAATAAATATTATTGCACATAAAAATATTTGAAATTAAAATCAAAATTTTTAAACTTTTCATATTTATGTATTTTTTTTGAAAAATCTCATCATTTATTGCTGATATTTTAATAATTCTAAAATAGTTTCACATTTATCTGATTATTACCATTTTACCAAATCCTTTTGCGAAATATTGATCTAGATCTGTTTGTATGTGTTCTATAGATTCACCATTTAATTGTGTAATTACTCTATAAAGATATACACCGTTTGCTAGTAGATTCCCATACATATCTCTACCATCCCAAGCATAGCTTGTTATATTTCTGCCAATATGTAGATGCCCTAATTCTTCTCTGGAGATTTCTTTAACAATTTTACCTGAAATAGTCATTATTTGAATAGTAAAATATTCAGGAACTCTACTACCAGTGAGAGTAAACACGAAATGCGTTTGAGTGCTAAATGGATTAGGCCAATTTGTTAGATAAGTAATAGCTGGTTTCTGTATAATCTCAAATTTAATGATGTAGTCAGAGATACCACTTAGATTATTGCTGCGATCTTTAGCTTGTACACGCAATTCATATACTCCATCTTTATCAAATTTAGCATACCAATCTATGTAGCATACATTAGTATTTGGATCATTAGCAGGAGTGAATAGCAATTTATATACATTAGATTCTACAAAATATATTCTTTCATATTCTGTAGAATTAGGACTTTTTAGAAAAACAGTAACAGCACTCGTATCATCGAGCTTAAGGAATTTATTTTCATCTCTTATAGTAATTTTAATATGTGGTTCTGCACTTACAATGTCACCATTTAAGATGTGTACACCATCAAAGGTAACATCCAGCAAAGGATTTATTTTGTCTTTGCTTACAAAAAACGGTATATTAGCAATATTATTTATATGAGTTTGCTCTAATTCGTAATAATTATTTGTAAGAGAATTAATAGGATTAAACTCTACCCATAGTTGATTGATACCATTTAGTCCAACAGTTTGAAAATTTATACTATCTGTTAAAATATCATTGGCAGGGTGGAGGCGAGTTTTTCTTATATCTAAATTAATAATTTCATTTGTATTAGTTTTAATCCAATATTTCACCCATAGAGAATCTTTGAAATCTTGTGAACTAATATTTTTAGTAGATATTTTTAATTTTCCCATTTCTCCCTCTTGCAAAGTATCTTTATAAAAAGAATAATTTTGAGTGAAGTCTAATATTGCAGTTTCTGGTACAGGTGTATATAAAACTTGCCAGCGTATAGGTTGTGGTGCTGTATGTAAAGCATCATCTTTAGATTTCATAAGTAATTTCAAATATGGATAAGTATCGGCAGAAATCTGTTGGTCTAGATTATAAATATCTAATGAATCTGCAATAGGTCTAATGTTAGCAAATAGAGTATCGATAGTACCATTTTCTTTAACACCTAGTACAAATAATCTCACAGTATCTGTTAAGTGACCATTCTCTAGACTACGCACTCTCCAGTGAATACTATTCCACTTTTGAGCAGGACCAATTAATGGTGATAGCATAGAACCTTCTTCCCATTTAGTAGTTATATCCCATGAATCTGTGATTATGCTCGTAATATCTAAACCTACCGTTTCATCAGCAGTGCCGATAGGATATCCTTTTCTACCAAAAATAATATATGGATGATCATTAGGAATAGAACGTATCATAGCTGAGCCGAAGCTTTCAAAAGCTTGGTAGAGATTTTCTGGGTAATTCTGTGCATTGTGATTTCTATGACTAAAAGCTAAAATATAGTATCCATTAGGAACTGCATTTATAAAATTTACCATTCTTTGTTGCCATATGCTATCAGTAGTGAAAAAATCGAAATCATAATAAACGTAATCTCTACAATTCAACGCTTCATATGGACCTAGTCCATCATGATCTGGATCAGTATTAGCCCATGGATTTATAGAAATAGTATCAAAAACAGCAAATTTCATACCATGACCACTATTATTTGTGCAAGACCATTGTCCTTTAAGTGCATTATTAATTCTATACCATTCCTCATACCAAGGAATATATGGATAATAGCCAGTTTTAGCTGCTATATTTATTATTGTGTTTATGTAGCTAAAGCTTCTAGTTGGCCTATGAGTAGTCATATAAACATAATAGTTATTTTCGAATTGAAAGAAATGTGCTTGTCCCCAGCCTCTTCTATTTTTTATAAATTGAAAAGAGCTATTTCTCCAATAAGAAGATGTTAAAGTTTTTACTCGCCAATAATAAACTGTGCTGTCTGGCAATTGTAACATATCAAATGGTAATTGCCATTGTATGATACCTCCAGCTTGTTCTATAATAGGACTTTGTACCTTAAATGGACTATTAAAATATATAGTAGTGTCTATCTCAAAAATATATTTATTCAATGATGGGAAAGGATTGCCAGAAGAAGCTATCAAGGTAACAAAAGTATCTGGGATTACTGCAAATTCGTACGGATAGATAGGCACAGCATCATATGAATTAATCCAAAGTATATACTCTGTTGTATTATTGTTTTCGTTACTCTCTATAGTATTATTATACGAATCTATTGTGATTTTAAATTTATTCATACCTATGCTTTTAATAGCTTTAGTAGGTATAGTGAATGCGATAGTGTCTTGATAGAAAGGAGCTGCTATTCTTTTTATATAATTTTCACTTGTATTATCAGGAAAATCTCTTATAATTTCTATAAAAATTGAATCATTGATAGCTTTGCCCAAATTATATGCGACAACAAATAATTTGAATGAATCTATTTCATTACTTATAATACTTGGTTGAGTAAAAACCCTTTGATTATTAACCATGTAATCTGGCAAACTATCAATTCCTAGTCTGATAGCTGGATCACAATGTAGGATGAAATCATAGCAAATAACTTTTTTATAATAATCATTAGGTGCTTGAATATCTCTAATAGTGTTTTTCATTATTTCACCAATAGATTTACCATATGATTCATAAGATATATGATTTATCAATTTATTGCTAAATAGATGTAAATATGAAGCATATGAAGCAGTGTTAGTGCCTAAAAATCCAATCATCCCTTTATTAGGAATTAAAACAAATTGTTCACTAGCTGAAGGAGATGATTGAAATAAATCACCTACAAAGCATGAATTGGCTAAAATAAAAGGATATCGTTTATAATTATTATATGAATTAGGATCATCTATGCTAATATCAAAACCTTGTCCAGCAGCGTGGCCAAAAAATGTCATCATTTTCACTCCGTGATCAACTAGAAACCTGATGCTATCACTTAAACTTTGTGTTATTGGGTCGCTAGTATTTTTTGTAAAAGTCCATACGTTACCACCAAAATAAGGATTTTCAATTTTTGTTTTATATTGGTTCAAATAAGATAAAAATTGATTCATTTGATTTATGTCTGAACCACCAGCAAAATGTAAGACTTTTTTTCTCCATTGTTGGTCCATTGGTAGATTAGCATTATATGGCAGCTTCATTTCATTTTCGAAGTCAATGACTTTTTGTAGATAAATATCTACATCATTAGAAGTACGAGCAGCCAATCGACCAATAGGTATTGCAGGTTGATATAATGTATCAATTATACCTGATAGAAATAATTGATCTGATGGTGGATTGCCCATAGATGGCACTAATGTTTGAGCATAAATAGTTGCATTATTACGATAGTTAGTCCCTTCACCAGCCTTGTATGGTTTACCTATCAAAAATACTCCTTTTATTTCTACATCTGCGTTAGCCAATGAATATCTGAGGAAATTACGGATACCTAATGGGTGCTTTCCTATACCATATGAGAATTGATCATACAACTCATCTACATTTGCTACAATAGGGGAATAGCCAGTTATAGCTCTATAATTAGCATAATTATTTGCACTATTAATTAAATTAGGATGAGTGATAATAATATAATCAGCTCTATTGAGTCCTAGCATTTGAAAGTTTGTAAATTTTCCTGTGCCATTAACAGGAATCAGTTGAGAAATAATATTTATTTTGCTCTCTGTAGAGCTAAATAATTCAGCATCATTACCATTCATCGCAATGCATATATCCACAATATTATTATTTTTTGTGGAAAAAATTCTTTTATTATTTATAATATCATATGTTATTAGAGTATCATTATTATTACCAGCCACATTAGTGAAATGTATGTATCTCACTGATTGTCCATTATCTTTTAGTTTATATTTTAAAGCATAAGAATTATTAAAATTTGGTAATCTAGGATATGAAACATCAATATATGATATAGCTATTCTATCAACAGTAGCACCGAGATCACTCGGTAGAGTGAAATTAATATTCAAATTATTTGAAAGAGAAGAAGTAGAGAAATTATTCTCAATAAGGATATTTTTGTAGCCAGTGAATATGGTATCAATAGTATTAGCAAGGAAATTAACTTTTAAATGATGTGGATAACCAAGATAATTAGATTGACCAGTAATCATTATTTTAATACTTGATAGTGGTCCAGAATTATATGGGAGGATGGTTTGAATTTGTTTAGAATAATTCTGTGGTACACCTGGCTGAGAACTATTAATACTCATGGTAGCATCGAACCAACCCTCTGCTTGAGTATAATCGAAGTCTGATAATCCAGCATCATCTATGGCACCAGGATAGTAATAACTAGTATAATCGATTCTATTATTATAAAAAATATATGATTCTGCTTGATATGATGAATAATTAGTGTTTTTATAAAGAGCAAGACGTTTATTATTAAGTGAAGTATTCCAAGTGAGAAAATACGTAGCAGTATCATTAATCAAGCTGTAATTGTCATTTGCCTGATTATTGGGATTTTTATATAAATATTTATCTATTTTACCATCATTACCTTTAGCATAAAATTCTATAAAGTCGTTACTATCAAATGATCCATCATTTTCACCATGAATGTATATATATTGTTCCTCACCATTATGATAAATTTGCATTAGCCTGGGATCAATGGTATTAATAGGTATGCCAGCAGAGATAAGAGTATTATAATTAATCCTATATATGCCTTCATTAGTAATTTTTATTTTATAATAATATCTCTGATAGTTAATCCATTCATTACCAAAAGGTTGAGCTAATACATTATTAAAGCAATTGATAAGTATTAAGAATATAAAAAACTTAAAAATTTTCATAATGAAGCCTGACTGTGTTTTTTAATATGATATATTAAAGAAATGACGTTAGAATATAATGCGATGCTATTATCACCGATATCTGTGTAAGCATAATCTAGTTGTAATATATTTTTAATAGCAATACCGATACCGATATTAGGTTGCATAGTCCATTTTTTGCCATTAGGAAAGGTTTCTTGTTGAAAATTTCCTATTCCTGCTCTGAGGAAAATCATTTGTTTAAAAGCTATTTCTAACCCTAGTGAAGGATCTATACTAAAAATTTTATTATTTATTAAAGTATTTCTCTGTCCATCAAAAGTAAAGATCAAAGCAAGCTCAGGTTGCAAAGAAAAATTATTTAATAAAGGTTGAATATAACTGATACCAGTAGCTAACCGAGGAATGCCTAATTCTAAACTATTTTTTGGAATTTCATTGCCTGTGAGTGTAAAGACTTCTTTCATAGCGTCATTGAGTGAAAATGACCAAAAAGTTGGTGTAGATGTTATATCTCTAAGTACTATGCCTGCTCTCCATCTATCGCTCATATAAGAAGCCCCGATATCTAGGCCAAAGCCCCATGCTCCAGCGAAATCACCTATGACCCTTCTAATGATTTTCACTGTACCACCGATTTGCATTTTATGATTAATTTTTTTGCCAATGCTTAATAAAAATGCGTTATCTGCTGCAGTGAAAGAAGTTATTTTATCATAATGTACTTGCCCATTATTGTCGATTAATTGAGTAGTATTGGGTATATCATCTACTGCAAAACGTAAATAGGTAAAACCAAAAGCTATACTATCTTTTTGGTGAAAACTGATAGCAAAAGAATTATAATTTGCTATACCAGCAAAATATTCTGCATGCATAAGACTAAATTGTGGATAGCCTGGAGTAAATACGAGAAGTGCAGGATTCCAATAACCTGCATTAACATTATAGGTGCTTGAGACGACAGCATTGCTCATAGCCATTGATCTAGCATCTACTCCTAGATAAAGGAATTCATTTGTATAACTTCTCACTTGAGAATATAAAATAATTGAATTTAAAAGTAAAATGCAGAATAATATTTTTTGCATTTTATGAATTTTATTTGTAAAATTATAAAATATTTAGCAGTTATTTATTAAAAAATGTATTTTAATATTAATAAATTAATTTAATTTGAATACAAATAATTAAAAAAAGATATTAAAATATTGTTTCTATAACGTTTATTGTGGGTAAAGTTATAAAGAGTTTCTTCACAAAATAAATTAAGTTAGTCCATTATAAATTTATTTTTTTTCAAAGTTTCTAAAGATGTTTCGTTCTTAAGAATGGGGTTAAGGGGGTGAACTTTATTGAGTTTGATATTGGGCAAAACAGAGTTTATCTAAGTGTGAGTGAGGGCTAATGAAACATAATTTATGTTAGACTTATTGATTATATATCATTTAAAAATATATTATTATTTTTGTCAAAAATTTTTTATCATGGATAAATTACTAAAAAATTCAAAAGAATACCTCGCTCTACCTAAAGACCACAAACGTGATTTCCTCGATCAGCTTTATCAATTTCTAATTGATGACCATGCTACAGTAGTAGATTATCAAAAGCTAAAAATCAAATCTACAGCAGCCATCTGTCCAAACTGTAAAAGTGAAAACGTTATCAAAGCTGGTACACGAAAAGGTAGACAGATATACAGATGCAAAAATTGTAGATATCAATTCAGCGAAACAGCACGTACCTTTGTATATCGTATGCGCAAATATCCATTGATGTTAGACTATTTACGCTGTATGCTTGAAGGTAAAAGCTTAAGAGCTTGTGCTGATGAAGTGGGTATTTGCTTAAAAACAAGTTTCCGATGGAGGCATAGAATATTAGCAGCATTGAGATCATTTGAAGGAGGTATTAGCTTCTCTGGCATAGTAGAGGCAGATGAATTGCTAATGCAATATTCAGAAAAAGGAAGGAAATACAAAAGCAGAGAAGAATATGAAAAAGCAAAGAAGAAGCGACATCCCAAGGTAGCAGTATTAGTAGTTACAGACAGAGAGGGTAATTTACTTTTCAAACATGTAGGAGATAAAAAAGTTAAGAATGAGCAATTGAAAAAAGAACTAAATAATAGGATCACAGAGAGTAATCTATTATGTGTAAAGCCCAAAAAGGAATTCAAAAAGGCAGTTAAAGACATAAATAGTAAAAAAGTAATAGTAAACAAAAAGCAATTAAAGAGAGGTTTATACAGTGTAGAGATAGTGGAGAGCAAGATAGACAATTTTAAAAAATGGCTGATTAGGTTCCATGGAGTGGCTACGAAGTACTTACAGAGCTATTTGATGTGGTTCGTTGTGATGAATAAGTACCTAAAAGATATTATAGAGCCAGACATTGGTAGGTTGCTAAACTTGTCATCGCACGACAGATGGGCGTGGGACAAGTATTGGAAATTAATGAAATTAAAATATAAATAATAGCAATTAAGTCTAACAAAATATTAATTCTATAATCCCTCTCTTCGTTCCTTTAAATGCAATTTATAAAAGTTTATTAATTATTCGAATAAGTTTCCGTTACAATATGTTATTGGTTTAAATTTCTTATGATAATACAATTTTCCCAAAATTCTATTGTTTATATAAAACATTATAGAACAAAAATATTGGTTAAAGTAATTTTTAAAACATTATTTTAAAAAATCCACTAATTTGTATTTACAATTTTTTTTAATGTTGATATAATTCGAATTTTTTTTATAATTTAGCTTAACCATTAAAACCTAAACATATGAAAAAGTTAATTGGAATTTTTACAATAATCATGATTGCCTTATTATTAGTACAATGTAAACCAGATGAAGAAGAACATGAACAATTTGATATGAATTTATTCAAAGATGTTGCTATTGCTGAGCAGCAGGCAAATAATCTGTATTCCACTGGTACAAATAATGTGCAAATCGCTGAGGGACAATGTGTTGGTAAATCTACAACTCTCGAATCATGTGCTACTATTACTATTAATCCATTTGATTATACTACTTTCCCGAAGTCTATTATTGTAGATTATGGGACAACAAATTGTCTTTGTGATGATGGTTTCTACAGAAAAGGGAAACTGAACAAAACTATTACTGGCTGGTTAAAAGATAGTGGGGCTATATATACAACTATACCAGAAAATTATTATGTAAATAATCAACTTGTCCAGGGAGAACATGTAATTACTAATCTAGGTAAAGATACAAATCAACATTGGGTATATAAAGTGGATGCAGACATTCAAATAACAGTACCCGATGGCATAATTCATCATATAATTCATAGAAATAATACTTGGATAGCAGGTGATTCTACTTTATTGAATAACTTTGATGACGAGTGGCTGGTGTCTGGAAATGGGAATGGAACCACTACTAATGGCACTGCTTATACATTTAATATTCTTAATCCTTTACTTATTAAGGGGAATTGTCAATGGATAGCTGCTGGTATTTTGCAAGTAAATTGCGGCGGTTATACTGTGAATATCGATTATGGCAGTGGAGATTGTGATGGTATTGCAATTTTATCTTATAACGGACAAAATTATACTATACAATAAGATTTCTATCTTATTGTATAGTTTCCAAATTATAGATAATTTTTATAAAATCAAATTACACTCTTAAAAAAGTATTGCTTCTTATTTTATATTTAAATAAGTCATTTATTGATATTACAATTCACTGAATTAAACTGCAGACAAAGATTTTATCTATTACATATATAAATCATTTCCTATAGTAGGATTTACTTTAAATATGTTTTCAGATAATTAAAAAATATTTATTTTTATTGCATCAATAAATATATTGATTTTAATCAATATATTTATTGATAATAATCTACAATATATATTAAATTTTAAATATCAATAGAGTGTTGGAGTTTGGATATCATATATTAATTTTGCTAATTAAATAATAAATAATATGAAAGAAATCGTAAGACATCCTATTCTCGACATTCCAGTAGTAGAAGAAGTAGAATTTAACTATAACGGACAAAAAGTAAAAGGAAGAAAAGGCTACAGTATAGCTGCAGCGCTTCATTTAGCTGGTTTTCCTATTCATAGTCATAGTTTAGATGGCAGACCAAGGAGTTTAGAATGTGGAATAGGTAAATGTGGAGCTTGTGAAATGCTGGTAGATGGTGTAGTGAGAAGGATCTGCATTACTAAAGTAGATGGTGTAAAAGAAGTATTAGAAATACCTAAAGACTATATACCACAAACAAAAAAATTCCCATTAGATCAAGCAAATGATTTGTATCATACAGAAGTAGCAATAATTGGTGCAGGTCCTGCAGGATTAGCTGCCAGAGAAATATTAAATGATTTTGGCGTTCCCAATATTGTAATCGATAGCAATGAAAATATAGGTGGACAATTTCTCATGCAGACACATCAATTTTTCTTTTTCGAAAAAGACCGTAAATATGGTGGTAAACGAGGTTTCGAGATAGCTACTATGCTAGCGGGGAATGATCATAGTAATATTTTGCTAAATAGTGTAGTATGGGATATATTTGATAATAAAATATTAGGTGTTAAAAATATTAAAACCGAAGAAATATATTATATCAAAGCCGAACATCTCATCGTCGGTACTGGTGCAGTGCCGTTCATACCCGTCTTTGAGAATGATGATTTACCTGGAGTATATACTGCTGCTGTAGTCCAAAAACTTATGAATCTCGAGCATGCTCTACTTGGTAAAAACATTCTCACCGTAGGTGCAGGTAATATTGGTTATTTGACTTCTTATCAATTAACTCAAGCTGGTGCTAATGTTGTAGCAATTGTAGAAGCTCAAAAATCAGAAGGTGGCTTTCCTGTTCAAGCTAATAGAGTTAGACGTTTGGGTATTCCTATTCTTACAGGTTACACTCTCGTGAAAGCTATCCCTAATGATGATTATACAGCTGTGAAAGGTGCTGTTATTGCTCAAGCAGATAATAAATTTAAACCAATTAGTGGTACTGAAAAATTGATAGAAAATATTGATCTGATAAATATTTGCACTGGATTAATACCTGATGATCAATTATTAATTTTAGGAAAAGAAGTTTTCGGAAATAAATGTCATGGCGTAGGTGATGCTATTAGAATAGGAGAGGGGACTAGTGCTGTTCTCAGAGGTAAACAAGCTGCCTTTGAAGTGTTAGCTGATCTTGATATTCGATATAATTATGATGATTATTTAGCTATTTCTAAAGAATATATTGATAGTCAGCAGCATCCTATACGTGTTTTAGATAATCCAGCTAAACCAACTGAAGCAAGGAAAAATAAACCTTTTGTAATTATAGATTGTTTATATGGTTTTGCCTGCAATCCTTGTGTGTTTGCTTGTCCACAAAATGCTATTAGCAAGTCTAGTACTTCTACAGTCCCTGTTATTGATTATGATAAGTGTACTGGTTGTCTAGATTGTGTGTATCAATGTCCTGGTTTAGCTATCGTTGGTTTTAATATTAATAAAAATAAAATTTTCATTCCTACAGAACATTTTTTGGAAGAGAATTCACAAGTGTATTTGGTAGATAATTATGCAAATAAAATTGGTGAGGGTGAAATAGAAAAAATATTGATGAAACCAAATAAAACAAATGTTGCTCGTGTGCGATTAGATAATGTTTTTAACAATGAAGATATTACAAATATTAGAGGGTTGATTCCTAAAAATCAATATCCTGAAAAATTAATTTTAAAACAATATGAAGAAGTAGTAGAAATCGAGGATCCTTATGTTTGCCATTGTGAAGATGTTACTTATAATGAAATTTTAGATTTCGTAGGAGATAGAAAATTTGTTTCTGTAATGGATGTTAAACACAATACTAGACTTGGTATGGGGCCATGTAGAGGTAAACGTTGCATTCGTAGATTGAGGTTAAAATTAGCTAGTGATGGCATTACACTTGTAGGAGATGCTACTCCTCGTGGTCCTTTATCAAATCAAATTTTACTAGGTGAATTGTATCCTCATAACGTAAAAGAAAATATTATCCCTGTTGGCACAAAAAAAGATATAGAACGTAGACAAGTAAATGTTTTGATAGCTGGTGGAGGTATGGCAGGTAGCTCTTTATTTAGATATTTTGCAGAGGCTGGTATGGAACCAGTATTGGTTAATTATGAGAAAGGATCTTCTTGGCGAAACATAGCAGGAGGACGACCTGCATTTTCTATTCCAGAACTATCAGATATAGCTAGACACAATCTTGAAATCTTTGAAGAATTAAACAAGTATAAAAATATTAATTTCAAACCTACTGTTTATGTAAATTTTGCTCATGATGAGCTAACATATAAATCTCTGGAAGCTTCTAAAGGATGGTCTGATGTTTATGAAGTTTCACCAAAGGAATTTTCTAAAGAGATAAGCCCATATTTCAATCCTTCATTAGATACTTATCTAGCAGCATTCATTACTAGAGAGTGCTGGCAAGCTAATCCTGGTAAAACTGTAGACCTTATTCGTAGAATTGGATTAGAAAATGGTGGTACTATTTATGAAGACGCTACTTTAATTTCTGTAGAAAAGAAAAATAATAAATATACAGCTATTGTTAAGATGAGTGACGGCTCTTATATAGAATTCGAAGCTAATAATTTCGTAAATGCTCTAGGCGGTGAAGCTGAAAAATTTGCTAATATGCTAAACATGTTTCCTGGACTATATGCTGTGAGACATCAAGCCTTCATCACTCGTCGATTACCATATCTTGGCAAAAATGGTGATAGTTTAGATATGCTGATAGATAGGAGGAAGATAAAAGGATTTAGTGCAGTGTATGGACAACAATTGTATGAAACTGGCCAAATCATTGGATGCGCTTCTCCTGCTGTAGATGCTGCTGATTCTTATAAAGATATTAAATTAAATACAAAGGAATTTTTAAATATTATTTCAGAAGTTTTTTGTGACTGGATACCTATGCTGAGTTCAGTGCAATTCCAAAGCGTTTGGAGTGGTTATTATACAGAGCCTAGAATGATTATTGATCCAGAAAATGGACTTTTCGTTGGTATGCGTGGACAAGGCTTTATGC
>JAPXMM010000059.1:0-14305 GCA_033809015.1 Bacteroidales bacterium | reverse complement strand
CTGAGTGTGTGGCTGAGCGTGGATCCGATGAGCGATAAGCGAAGCTGGGAATCACCCTATTCCTATTGTGGAAATAATCCTATTATTAGAATCGATAATATTGGTTTAATTTGGGATATAACTGAATTATCAGAAGAACAAAAAAAAATATGGAATAATAATATTGATGAAATATGTAGTCAAAGTAGTTTATTTAAAAAAATGTTTGATCAATTAGACAAATCAGATGTTGTTTATAAATTAAAAATTGGAGAAACACAAGAAGATGTACCTGGGCAATTTAACACAAATACAATAACATTTTTAAATGAAGATTTATTAAATAATTTTTATGTTTTAGGAGAAGAAATATTTCATGCATATCAAAAAGATAATGAAAAATTGTATGAACCAAATAAGTCTTTTAATTATGAATTTGAAGCTAAAATAGGAGTTGTTTTTATGTCATACCAGCAATATCTTCCTACTGTTATAAATGATAATATTTCAGAATTTGTAAATTTTTTAATGGAAAAATACGGAATATATACTGTACCTAATAAAGAACAAATAAATTCAAGTTTATTTTTAGATAAATATTTTGAATGTGCTGAATACTTTAGACAGTATAACATTAAAAATAATCATGGGAATAGTAATTATTTTTTTAAAACAGAACAAACCCCAAAATCAATTATTAAATTATTTGAATAAAGATGAAAAGTATAAGATTAATATTTACAATTTTAATGTTATTTAATATTAAAATATTTACTCAAGGTATATATCTAGGGCATGAACTAGAATGCGGATGTATATATAAAGAACAATTGAGATTTTATCTAAAACAAGCAATCGGTAAAGAAAGATACATAGAAATTTTGAAAATTGGAAAAGAAAAAAATGACTTAGTATTATTATTTCAAATAGGCATAGACACTACAGGTAAAATAATTGATTATTCATTATATGACAAGTATTCATTTCTGACAGAAAAAGAAAAAGGAAAGATTAAAAAAATAGTTTTAAGACATTATTATGATTTTTGTATTTATGATTGGGAATTTAAAGATAAATCTTTAGTAGAAATACATAATTTATATAATGGTATTATTAAATTTATGATACCCTTCCCATAATATTCATTAATTTACTCTATGAAATTGAATCTCAAAATACTCTATTTTAGATAGCTATTCATCTCCCAGCAAAACTCTATGTTAGCTCAAAACTCATCCATCTTGTTTTTTAAGTCCGCATTGGGAAATGATTTGTCATAAAACAAGCAAGCCGTGTTGGACAAAAGGGTTTACACTGTTTGAGCAAGCGATAGCTTGCGAGTTTGTAAACCCCAAGAGGTGATTGCGTAGTTTTATCAAATCATTTCCCCCGCGGAGACTTTTTTTGTTACTTTTTTGTGTAGTTGACAAAAAAGTAAAATAAATAGAAATTTATTACTGATATATTAATAATAATAAATTAGTTATTTATTAAACGCCTAATTTGGTTATTTCATTTGGCAAATTGAGACATTTAAATTTATTCTATTGTTACATTGCGTTGTTTGCAATGATATCTGACTTTTTTTTGCTCCTCAGAGTAATCGTTGTTTTCGGATGGTCTTATTAATACTTGTGTAGTTTCTAATATTGCCTCGCCACCCCACAAATATTCTAAACCTATGAGAACCTCAGGAATAAAATCTTGCACTAAAGGTTTGCCTTCAAATTTGTGAACAAGATATAATTGATTTTCATTTGTTTTATCCAAATCAGGCACTATCACTGGTGGATGATATAAACTATCAATAAGCATTTGTTTATAATCATCTGCTTTTCTACTTTTGATATAGTAATCAATTATTTGCTCATTAGGATTATACTGCTTGCCTACTACAAATAGCTGATGTCTATCTACGAAATCCTGGTCTACAAAAATTTTTATAAAATTATAATCTGTGAAATATTTTCTTATATCAAAAATTGTTTTTAATCCTTCACTAGTTTTAGCATCATAGGTTTCTCTTTGATAAATATTATCTAACTCTTGATATTGTCTATAAAGTTTTCCTTTATCAGCCAACTCTTCCACATATTGATACAATCTCATTCCGATAGCATATGGATTTAGACCAATTCGGGAAATAGAGGTTACCTCAGCATTTATTTTAGCATAATCTATTTCGTGACCTCTTATTCGATCATCATTTCTGAAAAGTTTATCATGCCAATAGCTAGCCCATCCTTCATTCATTATTTTGGTTCTCAGCTGTGGAGCAAAATATAGTGCAGTGTTTCGAATAATTACGATGATATCTTTCATCCATTGATTTTCTATTTTATTTAAAAATGGGCTCTCTTCATTTATAAATGCTAAAAGATCAGGAAATTTAGTAGTTCTAGGTTTAGTTTTAATATAATTATTATAAATAGCTTCCAGCTCAGGATATTTAGATGATAACTCTGAGAAAAATATTTGCTCAGCTCTATCATTATGTTTTTCGAATAGTTCATTAAAATGTTCTAAATACTTATATCTATCTAATTCATTAGCTTTTATGATATTAGGCAGAAAATGATTAAAGAAAAAATCTAATTTTGGTGGTGGATCTTTACGAGTTTCTTCTATATATTGATTAAATATTATTGAATAAAACCCTACGATATTATCTATACTGCGAGCAAATTCTATCACATAGTCAACCCATCGGCCATATTTGCTGCGATACATGTTTATCAATCTTTTATCTGCTAAGGCTATACCTACAAAATCATCACCCCAAGTATTTGAAAAATAAATATTATTTTGAAAAAAATCTATATGTGCTAAAACATGATAAAATATCATTATATTTAGCCAATCAGGATTATTATCATTATAAAAAGATATAGCTGGTCTACTATTGATAACTGTCTCAAAAGGATTAGATGGGTAAAGTTTATATTTAGCATATTGTTGCAAAACCTCTATATCATTTACCCAGTAATCATAAAGAGTAGGGATCATATATTTAGGAGATAAATCTAATAAATCTCTATTAGTAACGATATATTCTAATGTTTCATTTTCAAAGTTTAATCCAGCATCTCTAGCACGTTCTTTGCATTCCTCCATTATAGCTTTAGTATGCTGATCTATTAAATACATTTGTTATTTATTTTAATACAAATATACATTATTATTTTAATTATAATGCAAATACATATAAAAATTTATATTATTAATAGATGCGATTAGTTTATTGAAAACTAATTTTATCAGATATCTATAATAATCTTCTTAAAAAAAAAGAATTTGCACAAGTTTTTAATTATTTTTGTATAATTAATTTTTTTGTATTAAAAATTTTTACATTTCTTCATCTACTTTCTTGCTCTAAGGAGCAAGCCACCGATTACAAATCGGTTGGAGCGGGGGCTGTGAAGGGGTGGCTTTCTTATCATTTTATTATGGTATTTAATTTCCAATCTTTTATTCCCATTAGGTTTAGGATTAGTATTCCACTAATTCTGTACAACAATATGTTTGCTTTTCTAAGCAGTTCTACATCTACTTTATCAATGCTACCGTGTGTAATGTTATTCCTTAGTTTTATTAAATCCTTAATACTTACAGGAAAAGTATTTGTATTTTTGACTTGACTTTCCAAGAACGAAACCAACTGTTTTTCCATTGGTTTGTATTGTAAATTTGCCAAAACGCTTTGCCAACGCTTTTTGAAATCTTCGTGTTCGTTTATATTTATTGTTTCTAATAGAATTTTCAAAGCTTCGTCTTGTTTTTCTTTTGTCTGATTCTTATCCAGAGCAAGTTTAAATTTAATGTTTTTCCTTTTTTGCTTATCACAAATTTCAATGATATTATAACGGATTAAAAAAGCAGAAGAATTATCAACCAAATGTGATTGATTGAAAAGCTTAATTGCTTTTGAAAGCAACGTAAAATTTTTTATAGTTTCCGTCTGACAACTTTCTTGCAGAAACTTGTTGAAATCCCAATCAATTTCAAAGTCCCTAAGGTTCCCGATTATATTATAAAAATTCTTTTGCTCAATGTTTTTTATCGTAATTGTGTTTTCTGGCAAATGTATTCTACGAAGTATGTAATCAATTTTTATATGGTAATAAAATGAAGCTAACATCAAAACCACATCGCCATAAAAAATGGCTTCTTTTTCAGTAATTCCATTTTGGTATTTGAATTGTATTTTAGGTTCTTTCGTTATTGTTGCAGTTCTGTTTTCGCGGTCATCTTTAGCAACGAAGTTGAATTCAGGCCGAAATGTACATTTGTTAAGTTTATAAAACTTTTTTGAACCTTTCATTCTTCTAATATTAAAGTTTCCATCATTTTTATCCCACTTCTTGGGCAATAAAACAGAGTAAAATGGTTCTACAACTCTAAAACCTTTGTCGTCTAAATAGAATTCGCCTGTGTTATTTTTATCTTCAACAGGATTCCAATAAAATTTTACGGTATCAATTCTTACGATAACGTACTTATTTTCGCTTTCGTAATAACTGGTACTAATTGTGCTACTAAAAAATGTCGCTTCAGATAAATCAACTTTTTGTAAACGTTTGTTTGTATCATTATTTGTAACTTCTGCTTTTATGAAAGAACCGAATTTTTTCGGATCTATATTATTTGCCCAAGTTATCAACTTTTCACCAAAATAGGTTTGGTCGTCATAAAAAATTCTTAGCTCAATTTTCTCATCGTTTGCATACAAATGAGCGTGATGAATCTTTTCAATTTCTGTTTTACCTCTCGTGTAATAAGAATTAAAATCAACATCAGGAAATTCAATATCTAAACAATGGAACTCATTCATTCAATATCTATTTTATCGATCTCTTTCATTAACCTTTCTGTTTCCGTGAGTGCAACAATTATTTTCTGATAATGAAGAATATCTTCAAATTCGAGTTTGCGACCTTTGCGGTCTTTCAGCCATTTTTGAGCTGGTTGATAACCGCCAATGTAAAAATTCCAAGCTATTTCGGGAACATTATCAAAATATTGGGTGTTATTGATAAAAACTTTTCCGACCTTCCCTAAACTCTCCGAAGAATGTGAATTAATAAAGCGTGGTTTGATTACTACATTATCGCCATCTTTTGGATATTGCGTTATGTATTTCTCAACCGTTGGGCTTTCCAATAAATGAATTTGTCTAATTTCTCCGCCCAGTTTTACCAATTGCCAGAAGGTGTCTTTGTCTTTTGGGTAAGGAACTCTTGGGAAATCTATTTTTAGAAATTCTTTGTATTTCTCACGGTAAGTTGGTGAATGTAAAACTGCATAGATATAATCTAAAATATCAATTGGGGCGAAAGTGTTTTCGGTTGTTTCTTTCTCGTTGGTAAATGTTAATCCTAATTTCTCTGCTATTTGGTTTACAATTTCGGAGTTTAGATTAGGGACTCTTTCTGTTGATTGTCCAATGATTTGTTGTCCATTGTTTTCGGGGTAAAGATAAAGAGGGAAACCATAAGAAGCACTTCCAATCGTGTGAGAATCATAAATGCTTTTTGATATAAAACAATCATTAAAAGGCTTATTTTTATTCGTCATTATTTTTTCCAAAACCAACCCCACATTATCTCCTTTTAGGAAATGCTGCATTACGTCTGCTCTCGGATAACAATGAAATCCCTTTGATTTTCCAGTATAATATGTCCATTTAATATCGAAAGGTCTATAACTTATTTTTGTAAAAAAACCTTTATTTGGATAATGATTTTGCAAATCTTTTTTTGCAAAATTTACTTGCCAATCTCTAACGTCTTTTCCTAAATTAAACCTTATTCTTGCTTCTTCATCATCTAATTTTAAAAATTCTGAAATTGTGTTTTCTACTTCTTTTTTTGAATTATGAATTGTAAATTCATCCCTTGCTGTTACAATCCCTACATTATTTATCGGAAACAACTCATTTACAGCAAACCCCAGATTATAATTCTTTTGCTCGTCAAAACCTTTTGGAACAAAGAAGTAATTTGGAGCTACATTTGGCAATTCTTTGTAATCAATAGAAGAAATTGAATTTTCAAGAAGAAAATCATATTTCATTTCTCGTTTTCCGTATAAATCAAAATGAAATACTTTGCCCAATTCATTGATTTTCTTCTTCCCTGTTTTTATAAATAGATTTATCGAAACGCCTTGCATAATGTCAAACACATTTTCATCAGCGCTTCCATCAGGTGCAGTTTCTATTTTTTTAGCGTTTCCGTGTAAATCTATGGTATAAATTTTATCATAAGTTTTTAGTAAGTTCCAACGCATACCGCGAAAGGTCGGATTATCTAAAAAGCCGTGAGGATTGATAAATGCTAAAATTCCATTACCGTTTTTTTCAATAAAGTGCTGTCCATATCGTAAAAACTTAACGTAGTCATCGTTTATCCATTTTGGATTTCTTTCTTTCAATTTTTCCTTTCCCCCCGGTTCTTTTTTGTAATCTTCCATCAGTTTCATAATCCATTCTCCTTTGTTGGCACTTTCTCCACTGTACGGTGGATTTCCCATTACTACCATCACCGGGGTATCACGTTTGATGCGGTTGGCTTCGTTGGCTTCGGCGCTTAGCCAGCTGGCAAACAACGTTCCTGTATCGGGGTGGTATTCTTCTAAGCTGTTGGTAAGATAAACTCTAAAACGTTGCTCTTTGGTAGGTTTGTAGCCTGTTTCGGTTAAAAGTAAATCTAATTTTAAATGTGCCATTGCATAACTTGCCATTAGCAACTCAAAACCATTGAGACGTGGCAACAAATGCGTTTCTACATAATCGCTCCAAATTCCTTGTTGTCCTTCAAACTTTTTATGAATAAGTTTGATTACTTCGGCTAAAAAAGTGCCTGTGCCGGCGGCCGGGTCGAGTATTTGAACCTTGTGGACTTCTTGTTCTATCATTTTGCCTTGTGCATCAACCATAATTTTAGTTTTGCTGGTGTCAGCAAGTCCTTGCGGTAAATCAAATTCGGTTTTAAGAATATCGTCAACGGCACGCACGATGAAATTGACAACCGGAGCAGGTGTGTACCACACGCCACGGGCTTTACGCAATTTCGGGTCGTACTCACTCAGAAAGTCTTCGTAAAAATGGATAATCGGGTCTTCCTTTTTCGTGGCTTTCCCATAGTTTTTAAGCATTTCTTCTACGTTGCAAGCCAAAAATATATTTACCAAATCATCAACAATCCATTTTATACGATCGTCAACGTCTAAACCTGCAATATATCCAAAGAGATTTTTAAGAAATGGATTTGATTTTGGTATTAGTTCATAAGCTTCTTGTCTGCTAAAAGTTGGTAATGTCGGGTCGTGTAAGCGTGCTGCAAACATTCCGTAAGTAATGGTTTGAGCGTACACGTCGGCAAATCCTTTTGGGTTAATATCGTGTATCAGAATTTGTTGGAAACTCTTCATTTGGTCTTTTAGCGTACTGTCTTCGCTGTTATTTTCATCATTTGTTAAAGCTTTTTCAATAACCTCAGAGAGTAGTCTGGCTTTGCCAGCCATCATTTCAGCCAGCTTTTTACTGCTTTTTATTGTTTGCCCAATGTGAGTACAAAAGTCTTTAATCAGATTTTCAAATTGCTCGAAATTTTCAGTTAATGGCTTTATCCCTTTATCGGTAACTTCTCCGATTGCAACTTTAGTTACAAATTGTCCATCACGATATAAATGAAAATCGAGATAGTCTGTAAAAATCAAATTGTTTAAAGATGCTTTGTATCTGTCGAATTGTTCTTTATTTCCAGTTTTCTTTACACCATCAAGGTCTTTATCACCAATGTCTTTTGCTTCAATAAATCCAACTGGAATATCTTTTTTAGTCAAGATGTAATCAGGCGCTCCGCAACTCTGTCTTTTGGGTTCGTTGGTTGCTCTAATTGTAGGTTCAATACTCTCAATAAGCTGTTCTAAAAGCCCTCTAAAAGTATGTTCAGTTGCATTTCCGGCTTTGAACTTTTGGTTTATATCCTTAATATATTGGTGTAAATCCATTTTTGTAATCTTTTTCAAAAAAATCGTAGAACCATAAGCCCCATTTCCGATTTTCTTAAATCAGAACAAAAATACAAATTTTTATTGTTTTATGAATTTTATAATAAAATATTCTGTATTATTAGATATCTTTACAAAATAAATACCATTAGTCAGATTGCTCAAATCTATTGTTTCTTCGCACAAAGCATTATGACAATCTTTTGTAAATTTATTAATTGTTCTACCCATAATATCAGTGATTTCTATTGTTACATCTTTAGCATTTGGGTTATTGATTTTTAGATTTACTATACCATTAGTAGGATTAGGATATACAGAAACCAACAATTTATTTGCATTATAATCGGTTAAATTAACATTTTGTCCTAAAGGTTTTAATGTAGGATCACCTAATAGAGTCATCCCATAAAACCAACAAAGTTCATCAAAAGAAATCCCATCAAATGTTATTTGGGAAAACCAATCTTTGTATGCTTGTCCTAATGTTTTCCCTTGAGCAAGAGAAGAATAAAAGTACACGGCATTCAGCATGCTGCCAGTTTTAGTAGAACCTATAGCTCCTACGCTATGATCTTGATTAAAAATTGCTCTCCCAGCACCATATCCACCCTCAGTATATCTAGCAAATGAACAAGCAAAAAAATTGTAAAAATTTACATTGGGGTTCTGGCTAGTGTATTCAGGAGAATAATAAAAATCTGTATGATTACGATTATCATAATAAAATGAATGTCCACCAGGCCATGAATGAGCAAAAACAGAAACCCATGCCCACGACGAATCTAAATCTTGTCTATAATTTGTCGCTCTGGTCTCGTTAATTTCATAAGTTAAATAAGTCTCTGGATATAATATAGCCACTTCATAAGCATACTCATATGACCAAGGTTCCCAATCATCATCTACAAATACTAATGCTCTGTGCTCTATTTCGTTATTCTGATTTCTATATTCAAAATCTTTATTAAAATAATTTTTTAAAAGAGCTACATCATCTCCTAAACCTGTAGGCATAAGGCGTGCTATATAGATTTCAGGCTCTATATTACCACTATGAGAATCATAGATACCATCTGTACCAGAGACAAGTGCATCGGAGCTATACATTAAATCATCTGACCATAGCCCATCTAAATCCATATAATAATAATCTATTGGCCATTCAGCATAGCCATATTCATTATAATCATTCTCTATTTGGTACCACGCCACAGGTAAGTCACCGATAAATAAAGCACCTTCAATATGATAATCACTATATAACTGCTGCAAAAATAATTTTAAATCCTCAGGAGTACCACCAGATATCATATAACTATGCACATCATATCCTTCGATTTCTAAGTTCTCAATTAATTGATTAATCTCAGTCTCCAAATATGGGGCAATGTCATTTTCTTTCAATATTGCTATGGCTTTATTTGAATCACTTTTATTTTGAGAATTATAAATAGAACTAATTATCATATGAGAATTGGGATGTGATATTACCCATTCATTATAAGTATCAGCTCTGGATCCTTGAGGTCCCATCCATTTTAATAAGGTTACATTAATATTTTGAGCCTTAGCCACTGAAAATATTATAATAATATAAAAAAGAAAAATAAAAAGTTTGTTTTTCATATATTTATATTTTAATACAAATTTAAATAAAAAATCTTTTAAAATAACTAAATAATTTATAAATAAGAATATTCTATATTTTAGTTCTAATTCATTCAAAAAATATTATTTTTTTATATAAAAAATAAATTTAAATAAAACTTAAGTTTCAGTATAATCAACATTATATATTTATTAGATGTAATCATAAATTCAATTAATAAAACATCAATAAAAATTTTAATATAAAAAATAAATTTAAATAAATATAATTGTTAATGATTGATATATAAAAAAATATTATTAACTTTGCATTGTTAAATAATTAACAATAAAACAAAATTATTATGGAAGAACCAAATGAATTAATTAAAAATTTAATCGAAAAGCATGGTAGGACACGAAATGCATTAATGCCTATCCTGCAAGACATCATTGCCGTGAAGCAATATTTGGAGCCATCGGATATAGCTATGGTAGCCGAAGAGCTAGATTTATCTGCTGCAGATGTTTATGGTACAGCCACATTTTATACCTTTCTAGACACAGTGCCTAGAGGCAAAAATGTAATCAGAGTATGCAAAACTATTAGCTGCTATATGTCTGGCAAAGATGAAATAATAAATGCTTTAGAAAAAGTTTTAAATATCAAAGTAGGAGAAACTACTTTAGATAAACAATTTACTCTATTGACAGCTAACTGCATGGGCTGGTGCCATAAAGGACCTGTAATGCTCATTAATGATGATGTCTATCATAGCCTCACTCCAGAAACAGCAATAGAAATAGTTCAACAATACAAAGAAAAATCAAAAAATTAAGAAAGTATGGATACAAGTAATTTAAAGAAAGTAGATATTATTTTTAGCAAAGTAGATAATCCATTACAAATATTAGATAAAGCTTTGCAAAAATCACCTGATGATATTATAAATGAAATTATCGATAGTGGCTTAAAAGGTCGTGGTGGTGCTGGTTTTCCTACTGGATTAAAATGGAAATTTACTAAAAATGAAGATAGTGATGTAAAATATGTAATCTGCAATGCAGATGAAGGTGAACCAGGAACATTCAAAGACAGACAAATAATAGAAGAAGTACCTGAAAAAATATTTATTGGCATGGCATTAGCTGCTTATTGTATTGGTGCTAAAGAAGCTTATATTTACTTAAGAGGAGAATATAATTTTTTGAAAAAAGACCTCTTGTCTAAAATGGAGAAATTTAATAATGACTTAAAAGATAGAGGATTAGATATTACTTTATATTTACGTTCAGGTAGTGGTGCATATATTTGCGGAGAAGAGAGTGCTCTTTTCGAAAGTATGGAAGGCAAACGCGGTGAACCAAGAAATAAACCACCTTATCCTACTAAAGCAGGTTATAATAACAAACCTACATCTATAAATAATGTAGAAACCATAGTTTTTGCTACAATGATTCAACATTTAGGTGTAGAAGAATTTAAAAAATTAGGTACTAAAGATTCTAGAGGTTCTAAAGTATTCTCTATATCTGGAGATACACCTATCCCTGGTATCTACGAGCTAGAATTAGGTATGAAAGTGTCTGATTTTGTTAGAGAATTTGGTGATGGTGACACTAAAGCAGTACAAATAGGTGGGGCATCTGGATTCTGCGTTCCTAGGAAAAATTTTAAAAATACAATAATAGGTTTCGAAGGAATCCCGACAGGTGGTTCAGTCATGCTATATAATAGTTCCAGATCAATGTATAATGTTCTACACAATTATTTAGATTTCTTTGTAGAAGAAAGTTGTGCACAATGCACACCATGTAGAGCTGGATTACAACAATTATTAAAAGGCATCGAAGCTATTAAAAGACGTGAAAAACCTGCGAGCTATTTAAATGAACTAATAAAACTTTCTCAAACAATGAAAGTGGCTTCTAAATGCGGATTAGGACAATCTATAGCAAATCCATTTGTTTCTATTGTTGAAAATTTCAAAGAAGAAATAATATTTTAAATTAAAAAAAGTTTATAATTATGGCAAAAGCATTAATAAACCTAAAAATAAATGATATACCAATATCAGTGGAAGAAGGTACCACTATATTAGAAGCTGCAAAAAAATTAAATATTAAAATACCTACCTTGTGCGACCACCCAGATTTAAGTGTTGCTGGTAACTGTAGAGTATGTGTGGTAGAGGTAAAAGGTGCCAGATATTTACAAGCAGCATGTGCTACTCCAGTAGCAGAAGGCATGGAAATATTTACAAATAGTCAAACAGTAAGGCAATCTAGAAAACACGTCATTGAATTATTACTTTCTGAACACAATGCAGATTGTACTAGCTGTGCACGTAACGGCAAATGTGAACTTCAAGATCTTGCTGCAGAATATCATATTTTCGATAGAATATTTCTAGATCTTTTAGATCCTGAAAAAATGATTGCAGATATTAGCTCTCCAGCAATCAAAAAAGATATATCCAAATGTATCCATTGCCAACGTTGCGTACGTACTTGTGAAGAATTACAATATGTAAGTGCATTAGCAGTGATTGGCAAAGGAGCAGAACAACATATAGGAACATTTTTTGATTATCCGCTAAATGAAGTTGTATGTACAAATTGCGGACAATGTGTGTTACACTGCCCGACAGGTGCTTTAACAGAACGCAACTATATAGAAGAGGTATGGGATGTTATCAATGATCCAACGAAACATGTAGTAGTACAAACAGCACCGGCAGTGCGTGTAGCTATAGGTGAAGAATTGGGATTCCCATATGGTACAAGAGTTACTGACAAAATGGTAACAGCACTTAAACGTTTAGGCTTTGATTCTGTATTAGATACTGATTTTACTGCAGACTTAACAATATTAGAAGAAGGAACAGAATTACTTACTAGACTTAAAAAAGCTTTAGTAGACAAAGATCCAAATGTTAAAATACCTATGTTTACTAGCTGCTCTCCTGGTTGGATAAAATTTATGGAACATTTATATCCTGACATGCTAGGACATTTATCTACATGTAAATCTCCACAACAAATGTTTGGAGCAGTAGCTAAGACATATTATGCACAGAAAAAGGGTATCAATTCCAAAGATATGATAGTCGTATCTGTGATGCCTTGCACAGCTAAAAAATATGAAGCACAACGTCCAGAAATGCGTAGCAGTGGCTATCAAGATGTGGACTATGTACTTACAACTAGAGAATTAGCTACAATGATAAAACAAGCAGGTATAGATTTTATGAGCTTACCAGAATCTGACTACGATCCATTAATGGGAGAATCTACTGGCGCAGGTGTCATATTCGGTGCGACAGGTGGTGTAATGGAAGCTGCATTACGTACAGCTTATGAAATAGTAACTGGACGAGAAGTTCCATTTAAAAATTTAGAAATCACACCTGTACGTGGCTTTGATGGTATCAAAGAAGCAACAATTATAATCGAAGGTACAAAACCAGAATGGTCATTTCTAGAAGGTGTAGAACTAAAAGTGGCAGTAGCTCACGAATTAGCAAATGCTAATAAATTAGTAAGAGCTATTAAAGAAGGCAAGCTACATTATCATTTTGTAGAAATTATGACATGTCCTGGCGGATGCTTAGGTGGAGGCGGACAGCCGTATCCCGTATCATGGGAAATTCGCCAAATGAGAGCTCAAGGTATATATTTAGAAGATGAAAATCTCCCATTACGTAAATCACATGATAACCCAGAAGTAATGCAACTATATGAAGAATATTTAGGACAACCTAATAGCCATAAAGCACATGAACTGCTTCATACTCACTATTTCCCGAGAAAAAGATACTTAAATTAAAAGTAAATTAAAAAAACAGCTGAGTTTTATTACTAACTCAGCTGTTTTTTTGTTAATAACATTTATATGTTATACTTCAACTATTTTATTATTTTAATAAAATTTATTAATTTTGTTGAAATTTTATAATTATGAAAGAATTATTAGAAAATATCGATAAATACTTGGCTTTGCCCAAGGATCATAAACGAGATTTTTTAGATCAGCTATATCAATATTTAGTAAATAACAATGCTAATGCAGTAGATTACCAAAAGGTAAAAATCCAATCTACCGCTGCTATCTGTCCCGACTGCAGAAGTGAGAATGTCATCAAAGCTGGTAAAAGAAATGGTAGACAAGTTTATAAATGCAAAACCTGCGGTTATCAATTCCGTGAAACTGCTCGCACCTTCGTTTATCGTATGAGAAAATATCCTCTAATGTTAGACTATATGAGATGTATGCTAGAAGGTAAAAGTCTACGAGCATGTGCTGATGAAGTTGGCATTTGTCTGAAAACCAGCTTTGAATGGCGACACAAAATATTAGCTGCTATTAGAACCTTAGAAGGTGGAATAAGCTTCTCTGGTATTGTAGAAGCTGATGAGCTGCTAATGAACTATTCAGAGAAAGGTAGGAAATATAAAAACAAAGAAGAATACCAACGAGCTAAAAAGAAAAAACATCCCAAGGTAGCAGTATTAGTCGTAACAGACAGAGAAGGTAATTTACTTTTTAAACAAGTTGGAGAAAAAAGAGTGAAAAATGAGCAATTGAGAGAGGAGCTAAAGAATAGATTGTCAGAAAGTAATCTGATATGTGTGAAACCAAAGAAAGAGTTCAGAAAAGCAGTGAAAAGTTTACAAAGTAAAAAAGTGATAGTAAACAAAAAACAAGTGAAACGAGGTA
>JAPXMM010000058.1:0-14322 GCA_033809015.1 Bacteroidales bacterium | reverse complement strand
TTTTGCTGGGATATAAGCATTTAGTGTTTTATTCACTGAAATTTCTTTTTTTGTCTCATTGGGCAAATTTTTTTGTCCCATTAATAGACTTACACTTAGCATTAATGCTATTAATAAAATTGTTTTTGTTCCTTTCATAATTTTTATATTTTTGGAGTTTGTATTTGCAAAATTACATATTTAATTTTAAATAAAAAAATTTTTTTCATATTTTTATATTTTATGAGTCTTTTTTCTTCATTCGTATTTTATTTTCAATAAAAAAGCATTAAGGGTGCACTAAAAATAAGTCAATATGCGAGGACTCTTGTGCACCCTTATAAGCTTCATTTATGACAACCCCCCTCATTGTCAATTTTTTAATATTAAAATGATAATAAAGTAATACCAAACTCAAGTGGTAATACTTCTGGACCTTTATTTTCTTTGAAAACTGGTGAGAAATTATATTGAAATGTGAAAGATAAATTTTTAATACCAAATCTACAAACCAATCCATATTTAAAAGGATTTAAGCTATTTATACTATTTTCTTTTTCATTTTTTTCTGGATTAGAATACTTGATTTTTGCATGACTGCTCACTAATACACCACCTACAGCACCCACATTAATGTGAAAATATGGTTTATTTTTCGATTGATATTCAAATAATATAGGTAGTTGTAAATAATTAGCTGTTACTTTAGATTTAGATACAGTTTTAGTACTGTCGATAATAGTTATTAGACCAAGCTTACTATCTGTAATGATAGGTTTCTGCGAAAAAGTATAGTTAAGACATTGCCATCCTAAGCCCGTTACCATGCCTAAAGTACGAGATTTATTAAATGGGATCGATTGCTGAAAGAAGTTTAACTGTACACCTGTAGATTTAGAAAAATTCAAATCAAAATAATCGTAATTTGCTGGTAGAGTATATGATAGAGATTTATCAGCATAATTAGTAAATATAAAATCCAGAGAAGCCCAATGACCTTTAAATTTATTTTTTTTATCTGATTTAGTATCTTTCTTATCATCATTTTTCTTTTCATAGTAATTATCTGTATCTGCTATATCTATTTTAAATTTTACTTCCGAAAAATTATTTAATAAACTATCAAAATCTGGTAAACTTTGTAATATTTTATTGACAATATTTAGTGTATCATCTATATCTTTACTATCTTTATTTGTGATAAAAGAAAATTCTTCTTTTGTAAATTTTAAATGATTTGGTTTGCCAAAATAAGTAATGTACGAAGCTTCTTTAGCAGTAATATTCAGAGAATCACTTGCTATTACAGAAGCTCCACTTGCCTCACTAGCCAACACGTTAGCACATTGAGCTTCTAATTTTGCAGCATTTACATAGCTCGCTTCATCAGCATTTATTTTTAAATACTTGCATCTCCCGCTTGCTTTTATATAACTAGCTTCACTAGCTATGAGCTCTAATGTGTCACAATTGACTACTATATCTGCTTTAGATGCCTCATCTACTTTAATCTTTAAATAATTTGTAAAAAATGTATCAACTATAGATAATTTAGCAACTTCTTTAATATTAATATTCTCTATATCATTTAAATATAGCTCTACATTGCTACTCGTCTGTATATTTAGTGTTTGTTTTATAGAATCATAGATCATGTTTAAGATTTCATCATTAGCACCATTATAAATAATTTTACTATCGCCTTGCTTCAAAGTATATATACCACCGGTGAGATCTAATTTTTTTATTTCACCTAATGCTTTTTCTATCTTTTGCCCATTAGCAAATGAAAAAGAAATGAGAATTGCAATAATACAAGTAAAAAATTTTGTTTTCATAATTTAATTTTTTATCATTTTCTTTTATAAAACGATTTAAGAATAAGAAAAGTTACAATCAACAATACAAATTTTTTAAAATTAGGCGTTTAAGTAATAACTAAATATTATTGTGAATATAAGTAAAGCTATATTTAATAGGATTGTAATTTAATTGGTTTTTAGATATTTCTTGTTAAACTCTCTCTTTTTCAGTTATAAAAAAAAAGAATGAAAGAAAAATCTTTTTTGTAAAATGAGAGACATTTTTGATGAATTACATTTGTAAGTTCAAATATTATAACTTTAGAAATGTTTCCTATCTATCTGCTATTAAGCGTTTTAGACAATCATATATTTTATGTTTAAAATAAGATATGATTTTTAATCAATAATATTTATATATTCTAAATCAATATTAATACATATTTTATAGAAATATTTTTAAATATTAAATTTTTCATAATTTTTCTTATAATTCATAATTATAAATGTATAGATATTAACTAATTTAAATTAATATATCATAGATTATTTTAAACATTTATAAAATAAAAATATCTGTAATAAAATAATTCGAGCAAAGAATTTATTTTAAAGTTATTCTTTAAATACAGAAATATTTAGAGAACTTTATTATCTGACCAACCATTATAATTTTTTTTTAATTTTAATAAATGTTTTTTCTAAACTAATACAATAATTGAAATTATTTTAATGGAATAATCAAAATTGCTGAAATGTTTTGATTAATATTAATCATTTTTCATTAAAACTTCATACATTAATATTATTTTTGCATTAATAATTGTTAATAATTATGGAAAAGAAATTTTCATTTAGTGTGCAGGGCATGGTATGTGCCATGTGTGTAAAAAATGTAGAGAATACGGTAAAAAAATTGAATGGAGTCAAATATATATCTGTAAATCTGGCTACTCAAAAGGCATTCGTAATAGCTAATAATAATATTAGTTTTGAAGATATAAAAAAAGCTATCGAAAAAGCAGGTTATAAAGCTACTATGGATGCTCCCACAGAAGATTTGATAGAAAAACAATTCCAAGAAGCAAAGCTAAATATGAATTTATCGCTCTATATTACTATTCCATTGATGTTACTGATGATTATTCATATGAGTGGAATACATATACCTTATTTCACTGTTATAGAACTAATAGCTAGTACAGCAGTGATATTTTTCACTGGTAGAAAAATGCTCAGAAATGCGTGGGTTGCTCTGATACATTCTCACACAAATATGGATACATTACTATCTATAGGAGCTATCTCGGCGTGGTTAACAAATATTTTAGCAATTGCAGGATTAGATGTGCTATCATTTGGTACAGTAGCAGCTATGATTATCACTCTCAATCTCATAGGTAAATACATAGAGTCTAGGATGAAAAGTAATGCTGCTAAAGAGATTAGACTTTTGATCTCACTAAAAGCAAATACAGCAAATGTAT
This sequence comes from Bacteroidales bacterium, assembly GCA_033809015.1. Lineage (GTDB taxonomy): Bacteria > Bacteroidota > Bacteroidia > Bacteroidales > DTU049 > DTU049. The sequence goes on along the minus strand of JAPXMM010000058.1, from coordinate 11,054 downwards.
TAACAAATGAAGCTATAGTAGAAACACCCATAGATGCAGTTAAATTAGGCGAGACAATAATCGTACGTCAAGGTGAAAAAATACCTTTGGATGGTAAAATAATTGAAGGTAAAGCTTCTATAAATGAATCAATGGTTAGCGGAGAACCACTACCAGTTTACAAAACAGTTAATGACAATGTGATAAGTGGCACTATTGTAGAGAATGGTATAATAAATGTAAAAGTAGAAAAAGTAGGAGAAGAAACTTTTATCAATCAAATGATAAAATTAGTAGAAGAAGCTCAATCATCTAAGGTGCCCATACAAGCTCTGGCAGATAAAATAACAAGATATTTTGTCCCCATAGTTTTAATATTAGCTTTATTAAGTTTTGTGTTTTGGTTTTTTAATTATGAACTGTATTTACCATTTTTGCATAAAGCAGCAAATATTTTCCCGTGGATCATTACAGATGCAGGAGCTTTGTCTACAGCAATATTCTCTTTTGTAGCTACTTTAGTAATAGCTTGTCCATGTGCTCTAGGATTAGCAACTCCTATGGCTCTAGTAACATCTAGTGCTGTAGCTGCTAAAAAAGGTCTAATAATTAAAAATGGCGAAGCTATCCAAATGGCTAAAGATATTAATGTGATTTTATTTGATAAAACTGGTACAATCACAACAGGTCAATTAACAGTGGTAGATCATAATTTAGATAATGAGGTTCTAAATGTTATAGCTAATATAGAAGAAAATTCGATACATCCCTTAGCAAAAGCGATAGTTAATTATGTTATTGACAAAGCTAAATTCAAAAAAATACCAATAACAGAGATAGAAGAAATTAGTGGCCAAGGCATTAAAGGGAAGTTTAATAATGATATTTTTAAAATTGGTAAACCAATTTATTCAGAAAATTATTTAAATTTCCTTGAAAATGGAGAAACTGTGCTAGAAGTTACAAAAAATGATGAAATAATTGGTTTCATCAGAATTAGTGATATGTTGAAAGCAGATGCAGCTAATACTATTGCAAAGATTAAAGAATTAGGGTTAATAACTGCTATGGTTACTGGAGACAATGAAATAACAGCTCGTGCTATTGCAAATAAAATTTCAATAGACGAAGTGTGGGCAGGCGTTTCTCCAGAAAAAAAAGTAGATATCATTAGAAAATATCAAATAGAAGGTAAAAAAGTAATGATGGTAGGCGATGGTATTAATGATGCAGCAGCATTGAAAGCCGCTGAAATAGGTGTTGCTATCGGCACAGGATCAGATCTCACCATCGAGAGTGCTGATATTATAATCTCGAAAGGTGATATATCAAAAATATTAGTTGCCATTAATTTATCCAAATTAACATTTAAAAAAATAAAACAAAACCTTTTCTGGGCATTTATTTACAACATAATAGCAATACCTATGGCCATGATGTCTCTCCTCCACCCAGTCATCGCAGAGGCAGCTATGTTGCTAAGCTCTATTAATGTAATTTATAATTCTGGTAGAATAAAAAAAATGAAATAGTTTAAAAGATTCAATTGAATTAGGTGTTTAAATAAAAACTAAATTATTATTTTGAATTTACTGGTAATAACTATATTACTAAATAGTGTAATTTGATTATTTTAAAAAAAATTACTAAATTCTTTCTTTAAATAGACATACGAGAAAAGTCTCCGATAGAGAAAGTATTTCAAGCTTACGATTTATTGTAAAAGTATTTTTTAATAAAAAAATTTGAATAAAAATTATTTTCTATACGTCTATTTCAAATAGTTTATATTTTGCTTAAACTTATCAACTTCTTCCTTTCTCCTCCTCACCCCTTCTCCCCCTCTCCTCGTCACCTTCTCAACTCCTCAACTTATCAACTTCACCCCATCACCCTGTCACCTCCTCATCTTAATACAAAAAAATATTACCCTCTAAAAATATTCTTTTAATCTTTCAAATAGAGATTTACCAGATGATTGTCTTTGCACATTAAAGTCTTTCATTTTTCTCATTTCTTCTAGCAAAGTTTTTTCTTCTTTAGTAATTTTGTCAGGTACGTGTATATTTATACTTACAATGAAATCTCCTTTTTGAGATGAATTAATATCTGGCAAGCCTTTATTTCTCAGTCTAAACAATTTTCCTGGTTGAGTGCCAGGAGGTATTTTAATTGTAGCTTTACCGTTTAAAATTGGTATTTCTATTTCAGTGCCTAAAACTGCGTCTGTATAAGAAATATAATGTTCGTAAAAAATATTTAAACCATCTCTTTTAAATAATGGATGTTCTTCTTCCTCAATTATAACTATTAAATCACCTGGAACGCCATATAATATTTGATTACCTTGACCTTTCAGTGTTATTTGCATATCTTGCAAAGCACCTGGAGGGATTTTAATAGTAACAACTTCTTTAGAATCTTCTTGACCAGTGCCACCGCAATGTTCACATTTTTCTTTTACAATTTTACCTTTACCATTACAATTATGACAAACATTAGTAGATTGCACACGTCCGAAAAGAGTATTTGTAACTTGAGTAACCCTGCCGGTGCCATGACAAGTAGGACAAGTAATTATGCTGGCTTCCGATTTAGCTCCTATACCCTCACAAACATGGCAAACCACTTTTTTATTCAACGTAACTTTTTTTTCTACACCTGTGAGTATTTCTTCTAGTGTCAATTTTATACGAATACGAAGATTAGTGCCTTTTTGAGTATATGTTTGATAATAATTTCCTTCTCCACCTCTCCTTCTAAAACCAAAAAAGTCATCAAAGATATCATTTAAATTAGAGAAAATATCATCATTGTTAAAAAAATCATCACTTATGCCAGCTTCACCATACTTGTCATATCTCTGCTTTTTGTCTGTATCACCCAATACTTCGTATGCTTCAGCAATTTCTTTAAATTTTTCTTCAGATTCTTTATCCTCTGGATTTCTATCTGGGTGATATTTCATTGCGAGCTTGCGATAAGCTTTTTTTATCTCATCATCACTAGCATTTTTATCTACACCTAAAATTTCGTAATAATCTCTCTTAGCCACAATCTAATTTTTATTGATAAACGACAACTTTTGCATAACGTAAAACCACTGTACGGTCTTGTAGATTTAATTTATATCCTTTCATAAAAACATCAGCAACAGTATTTTTCTTTTCCTTAGGCCCATCTATTGTGCTAATAGCCTCATGTAATTCTATGTCAAATGGTTCATTTATAGGATTTATCTCCTCCACTCCATATTTTTTTAATATATTTAAAAATTTTTGATAAATTAATCTATATGCCTCAGAAATTGCATCTAAAGTCTGATTTTTTTCTATAGCTTCTAAACCTCTTTCTAAATCATCAATAATTGGTAAAAGATCAATAATCAATTGCATATTAGCTGTGTCAATTAAGTTTAGTTTTTCTTTGCTAGTTCTTTTTTTATAATTATCAAACTCAGCACATAATCTCAAATATTTATCATTGAGCTGATCATTTTGATTTTTTAATTCGTCTAATTGTTTTTGTATTTCATCTTTAATAATTTCTTCTTGAACATCCATATTGATTTCCTCTTGATTTTCAAGGTTTTTTTCTTCATTATTCAAAACATCTTTCTCTTTCATATAAATATTTTTTTAAGTCACTGGCAAAATTCTTGCCTTTATTAAAATTTAGACAATTTGTCAGGGACTGGGATATTTGAATCATTTAATATTTTTTTAAGTTCATTTACGACTTCTGGTAAAATCGCAATACCATTTTTTTTATGAAAATTAGTTTTTTCGACTTCAGGATCATTAGGTATCATAACAGGCTGATTAGTGTCAATAGGAGTAGCTGCTCTCATAGTTCTAATCCATAAATCCATATATTCTTTTACCTCATCTGCAGGTCTAAAAGCATCTAATTTTATAGCTGCAAAAAAATGTCCTAATCCTTTACCAGGATAATAATCTTTCTCGGGAAGATAGCTAACCTGTGGAGGTACAAAATTACCAAAATTAGCTCCAGATAATACAGCAGTCAATATATCCACTATTGCAGTTAAACAATATCCTTTGTAGCCCGAGTGCTCATAGTCGCCACCTAAAGGTAAAATAGTTCCTTTTTGTCTCAATACAGAAGGATCTGCTGTAGGAACACCATCAGCATTTTGTAGCATACCTTCGGGGACAGTTTTGCCCTGTTTTTCTAATAATTCTACTTTACCACGAGCTATAGGTACAGTAGCGAAATCAGCTAAAAATACTGATTCGTTTTTTGTAGGCATAGCAAAAGCAATAGGATTAGTTCCTAGCATAGCTTGCTTAGAAAATGTAGGAGCTACTGTTGGGTTAGCATTAGTCATTGCTATACCTATCATATCGTGCTTTACAGCCTTGGTAGCATAATATCCTGCTATACCGAAATGATTAGAATTATTAACAACCACAACGCCACAACCTGCATTTTGAGCTTTTGATATAGCAAAATTCATAGCAAAATTGCCACTAATCATTCCTAAACCATTATCACCATCTACTAGACCGGTAGCTAAGCTTTCTTTAATAATTTTTGGTTTAGCATTAATATTTAGTCTATTTTTTTGCCATAATCCTACATAATCTTTTACTCTCACTAAACCATGAGATGGAATGCCACGTAGTTCTGCTTCTACTAGTACATCGGCCACTAATTCTGCATCTTCTTTATTCATTCCTATATTTGAAAAAATTTCAATTATAAATAGTTTTAAATCTTTATAATCAATAATAAATTTATCAGAGTTCATATTTTTATAGAAAAATTATTAAATTATTTAGCAAAAGAAACAGCTCTTGTTTCTCGAATAACTGTAACTTTAATTTGGCCAGGGTATGTCAATGAATTTTCTATTTTTTTGCTAAGGTCCATTGACAATTGAAAAGCTTCTGCATCAGAAATTTGATCAGCAGAGACGATAACACGTATTTCTCTACCAGCTTGAATAGCAAAGGATTTTTGTACTCCATTATAATTTTGAGCAATATTTTCTAACTCTTTAATACGAGTAATGTATGCATCTATAACATCTCTACGTGCACCTGGTCTAGCACCGCTAATAGCGTCACATACTTGAATGATTGGAGCTAATAAGCTAGTAGCTTCTACTTCATCATGATGAGCACCAATAGCATTAATGACTTCGGGATGTTCTTTATATTTTTCTGCTAATTTCATACCTAATAAAGCATGAGGTAATTCTGGTTCATTATCAGGAACTTTACCAATATCGTGAAGTAATCCAGCTCTTTTAGCTAATTTAGGATTGAGCCCAAGCTCTGCTGCCATAGTAGCACACATCAGAGCTACTTCTTTACTATGTGCTAAGAGATTTTGTCCGAAAGATGTACGATATTTCATTTTACCAACTAAGCGAATTAAATCGGGATGCATATTAGTGATGCCAAGATCCATAAGCGTATTTTTACCTACTTTCATAATTTCCTGCTCGATTTGTTTTTTCACTTTAGCGACTACTTCTTCAATACGAGCTGGTTGAATACGTCCATCAGCCACTAATATTTCTAAAGATAATCTAGCTATTTCTCGCCTTACTGGATCAAAAGAAGACAAAACAATCAAATCTGGTGTGTCATCAATGATTATTTCTACCCCAGTAGCAGCTTCTAGAGTTTTAATATTTCTACCATCTCTTCCGATAATCCTTCCTTTCATATCATCGCCAGCAATAGGGAAAGTGCTTACAGCAGCCTCAGATGAATACTCTGTAGCTGTACGTTGAATAGTCTCAATAATTATTTTCCTAGATTCATCTTCAGCTTGCATACGAGCTTCATCTACTAAATTTTTAACATAATTACTAACTTGCGTTCTAGCATCTTCTTTCATTGACTCTATAAGTTCTGTACGAGCTTGCTCAGTAGTTAATCCGGCAATTCTCTCTAATTGATTTTGATATGCTTTTAGAGTTTTGTCAGTTTTTTCGATTTTTTCATTCAGAGAAGCCTGATCTTTGATTAATTGTTCTTTTTGTTGATTGTACTCTTTAATTTTCTTTTGCAACTCATCATTTTTTTGCTTAATCATGAGATCTTGCTGCAAAAGTTTATTTTCTAAAGCATCAAGTTTTTTTGTTTTTTGTTGTATTTCCTCTTCAGCTCTTGTTTTATATTGAAGAGATTTTTCTTTAGCCTCAATTATTTTTTCTTGTTTCAATACTTCAGCTTGTTTTTGAGCATCTTGTAATATATTATCACGTTTTTTTAAAGCATTTCGCTTAATTATGAAATACCAAGCTGCTATGCCAATAGCTATTACAGCTATTTCTATCACCAATATCACTACATTTGTCATAGTTTTACATTTTTTAGTTAGTTAATTTATTTTTTTAATTTATTTTAAAAATTTTAAATTAAAAAAAATTAGTTTTTAAAATGCTATGACAATAATTGGAGGAGAGCAAGTATAAAATAATGAAAATCACACTTCTGTATCAAATAAAGATAATATTTGCTCTAATCTACCACCTAACTCCTCTTCTACAAAAAGATGTTCTTGTTGTAATTTAGATAAAGTAATAGCCTGTTCTATTAGAAGCATTGATAAAAGAGTTTGTAGGCTTTGTCCAGTATATTTGCGTGAGTATATTATTAATTGCTCATCTAGAGCTTTTACAATTTTTCTAATATTAGCTTCATCACTTACATTTACTTTTAGAGGTATGGCTATGCCACCTAAACTGATATTAATATTAATAGTTCCCTCCATTTTACCTTACTCTTTTAACATTCCTATACATTTATCAATACGATTTATCATCTTTTTGATATAACGAGTTGCTTGGTCATTAACTCCTTTTTCTTCAATTATTTTAGATACTTTTATATTTATTATTTCTTTATCTTTATTCATTAATTCATTCTTTAACTCTATAATTTCTCTACCAAGCGACTCATTTTCTTTTTTTAAATTTGTCACAGCATCTTTTAACTCACGATTTTGTAGCATTAACTCTCTGATTTTTATTTCTATTTCAGAGATTAATACATCAAAATCCATTTTTTATACAAAATTAATAAATTTTTTTGAATTGTTATTAATTTTATAAATAAAGTAATTATCAATGATAATTGGTTACAAGACACAAAAAAATGAAATAATTTTTTCAAATGTAACTTTTAACATAAAAATTCGTATTATAGATATAAATTTTTTATATATGAAAATAAAAATTTTGATTTTAATCAGTTTTTTAGCTATTTCTATATCTAATGCACAAAATTATCAACAAGCTCTAAAAGATTTTGATAATCTGAAATTAGATGGTGGCAATTATATTTTAAAAAAAGGTAATGGACAAATCAGCTATACACCTAATGATGATTATATAATTTTATATAATTATGATTCTATTACAAAAACATTAAATATTAAAGTAAGAGCAAAAGAAAAGCTAAAATTTAAAAAAAATTCTGCACCACTAATCGAACTAACTGCACCATCAATAAAAACAATTAAAATAAGCTCTGCAGCAGAATTATATGTAATAGATACCTTGTTTAGCACTAATTTTAACCTTGAAACCGAAGAAGCTTCTTTTTGCAAACTTGCAATCATCAGCGATACTATCAAAATAACGGCAAATGAAGCTAGTAGTATAAAAACATATAATCAGGCTAAAAATTTATTTTTATCAGCTAAAGAATCGAGTAAAATAGACATAAATGGAAAATGGGTAAATGTAAATATAATAGCTCAAGAAGCCAGTAAAATAGACATCGAAGGTCAATGCAATAAATTAAAAATAAATGCTGAGGAAGCCAGCACTGTTAATGCTTCTAAGTTATCAGCTAAAATAGGTAATATAATAGCTGAGGAAGCGAGCTCTGTGTTAATTAACGTGAGCGACACGCTGCACAAAGTAGTCAGAGAGGCCTCATCAGTAACAAATTCTTCAAATCCTAAAGAAATCACAAAAGCAAATAACATAAAAAATTATGATAAATTGGCAGAAATATTTTCCTTTTTATTTTTTATGCCATTTTTATGGTTTTTTGCTATTTTTTTAATTCCAATTTTATTATTTGGACTTTTCTTTTAGAAATTTTAATTATAATAATTTATCCCAAAATAAAATTTCATATTTATTAGCAAATTAAAATATTGCATAATGTGTCAATTGTAATCTAGTTGCTAGGATAAAGCATCTTTATTTTTTTCTGCTTCATTTATGATATCTTGATATTCGTCAGGAGAAAGGCTGAAGTATAGATAATTAATAGGATTTACTGGAGTACCTTTATAATGGATTTCATAATGAAGATGTGGTCCCACACTACGTCCAGTGCTACCCATAAGTCCTATGATTTGTCCACGTTTTACTTTATCACCAGGTTTTACAAGAATTTTGCTAAGGTGTCCATATAATGTTTGATATCCAAAACCATGATTAATAACAACTACTTTACCGTAACCACCCATAGAAGACTTAGCATAAGGATCTAGAACTAATCCATCTGCAGTAGCATAAATAGGTGTACCAATTCTACCTGCTAAATCTAATCCTTGATGAAAGCGATAGCCTCTAGTGAAAGGATCTCTTCTCCATCCGAAACCAGAACGAATAGATATCCTACGTCTGTCTACTGGCATAATAATTGGCATAGCACGCATAAGCAAATCTTTTTGCTCAGATAATCTTAAAATAGTATCATAAGAAGCATTGTAGATTTTTGTATATTCTAAAGCTTCATAAGATTGCTCATAAACTTGCTGCGCTAGCGCAGGATACGAAAGCAGATCATATTGTATATTAAAGGAATTATTTGTATCATTTTCATTTATTATCAGTGGATTCATACCAAATATATTTCTATAAATGTTATTATTTATCTGTGCATATTTAGTATATTCCTTTTGTAATTGCTCTAATTTTCTATTTTCTAAAGCTAATTGCCAATAATATTCTTGTATTCTTTTATCATAACTCCTACTTCTAGGACTACCATAGATATTAATAAAACTATAACTAAATACGACAGCTAATATTAAAGAAATAAATAATAATAATAAAATTTTGCCTCTACTAAGTTTTTTTATTTCTTTTTCAGAAATAAATATTAAATCTTCTGGATCAAATATTATTCTATTCTTTGCCATAACTTGCAAAATTAAATAAAATATTAAATATTACAAAATACAATAATCTGTTTTTTTAGAAAAAATAAAAAATCTACTTAACTGATACATATAACTTTAACATATAATTATAAAAAAATTTATTAAATTTGCATAATAATTGGAAAATGAGTAGAATAATTTCTATAGATTATGGCGCTAAAAGATGTGGAATAGCAGTTACTGATCCTATGCAGATCATTGCATATCCATTGACCACAGTCCATAAACAAGAATTATTAGATTTTATTATTGATTATTGTAAAAAAAATGAAGTAGAAACCATCGTAGTAGGGCAACCCATGCGTGATAATGGTGATATAGCACCGATAGAAAATGAAATAAAAGGATTTATAAAAAAATTAGAAAAAAATTTAAACAATATAAAAATAGTACGCATAGATGAAAGTTTTTCATCAAAAAAAGCAGTAAAAGTGATGATAGAGGCTGGAGCTAAAAAAAAACAAAGACAGCAAAAAGGCAATATAGATAAGTTAAGTGCAGCTATCATATTACAAGATTATTTAAAAATTTCAGAATTATGATTTTACCAATATTAGCATATAATCATCCCACATTAAGAAAAAAAGCTGAGATAGTAGAAAAAGATTATCCAGATTTACAGCGATTAATTCTGGATATGAAAGAAACTTTAAAAAAAAGTGAAGGAGTAGGACTAGCAGCACCACAAGTGAATAAATCTATTAGACTTTTTATAGTCGATGCTACATATTATGCCAGTAAATATCCTGAAACTAAAGATTTCACTAAAACATTTATAAATCCTCAAATAATAGAAATGTCTGAAAACATGGTCTACATGCCAGAAGGATGTTTAAGCATTCCTGGTATATATGAAGATATTTCTCGTCCAGAAACAATAACAATACAATATTTCGATGAAAACTGGCAAGAACATACAGAAACATATTCTACTATAATCGCTAGAATAATACAGCATGAGTATGATCATTTAGATGGTATTTTATTTACTGACAAAGTGCCCATGCTTAGAAAAGTATTTTTAAAAAAGAAATTAGAAAATATTTACAGTGGTGATATTAGCATTGATTATCCCATGATTTTCCCAAAGAAAAAGATAAAACAAAAATAGAATATGAATAAACAAGTTTCCATTATTTTAATCATAGCTATAGCAATATTAACTAGTCAATGTACAACAAACAAAAATAAAATATTAGAAAAAATTAATGAATTAGAATCAGAAGTAAATGCAAGCTTCCCTAACCCTAACCCATTAAAAATAAAGGAATTACATAATTTATATATTGAATACGCAAATAAATATGAGAAAGATACACTATCACCACATTTTATATATAAAGCAGCGGAAACAGCTGTAAACACCCAACAATACGAAGAAGCTATAAATAACTTAGATTTATTAATAAATAAATATCCAAATCATAAATTAGTACCATATGCAATCTTTTTCAAAGGATTTATTTTTGAAAACTTCCTAAATAATAAAGAAAATGCTGAAAAACAATATAGAATAATTATCTCAAAATATAAAGATCATCCTTTAGTCAAACAAGCTATTTTTTCGATAGAATCATTAAACATGACAGATCAAGAAATTGTAGAGATAATGAGTATGGAATGATTATGAAATTTCATAAAAGGGATGGGGAATTGTTTTAGATAATCAATTATTTTTAAAATTTATATTGGATAACTAATTAAAATTTTTTATATATTTGTAAAAAAATTATTAAAATTATGAAACAGATAATCGAAGACGTAGACGAGTATATCTCTATGGGTAAGCAAGAGAATTTAGCATTTTTAGATAATCTATACAATTTATTGATAGAGAAAGAGGCTGATGCAGTTGATTATCAAGAGGTAAAAACTCTGAGTGCTGCTCCACTGTGTCCCAATTGTGAAAG
>JAPXMM010000057.1:0-14604 GCA_033809015.1 Bacteroidales bacterium | reverse complement strand
TTGCGGATAAGATTATAGAAGATACAGGGAGGCTATTGAATTTGGCAGCGTCGGATAGGCGGGCATGGGAGCGGTACAGCGATTTGATGTCTAAAACATATTTATTCTATAACATTTAAATATTTTTTTACAATTCCCTTTAAACCAAGTTGCGTTCTAAAATATAATATTTAGATAAGGAAAAAAGTTATAGATTTTGCATAATCAGGTTTTGCATTTAAATCATTTATTCCCCTGCTAACAATTTCCATTGTTTCTGATATAAAATCAAATATCTTTTTTATATATTATTTTTTATGAGCAAAATTAATAATTATTTTTATATTAGAACGCCGCCTGGTATTAAATACACATATAAGAAAAAATTTATAAGAAAAGTTAAATAAAAATCAAATTACCTTATTAAGACTATTGATGCATTCACAATAATAAATTAGTTATCACTTAAATGCCTATTTCAAATAATTTACATATTTTGAGTTTTTAAAAAATTGGCAACTATTTTAGCATAAAAATTGTAAATATTATCAACTAAAGAGTCTATAATACTGGGTCGCAAGCCAATAATGTTTTCGATTTTTCTTTTTTGTGAGTCGATGTACTCGATAAATTTTGTTTCTTGACCTACATATTTATCCATATTTTTGTTAGATTTATTTACTTTATCATAGCAATACCAATGAAATGGATATATTACATAATTTTTGTGAATTTCTGCATCTATATTATGGCAAACCTCTTTAATAAAATCTCTAATATTTTGATAATTTAAATCAAATAACATCGGTTTAGAAAAATGAAAATGAATTTTCCCTTTGAAATCTATCAAGCCTTCTTTCATTTCATTTAATCTAAATTTATCTGTTTTCTTTAAAATCACTTCTGATTTATCTTGATAATTAGATAAAATTTTATATGCTACACAAGGATCATATTCATAAGACAAAGAAACGGTTACTATATTATAATTATTCAATAATTCTATTTCTTGTCCTTTATCAGCAGCTAATAGTAGCATACGTATTAGGGAATGTTGTGTTTTATCATTACCATCCTTACTTCGGCCCTCTTGCTGAGCTATCCACATAGACTGGTTTCTTTCTAACAGAGTATTTTTTATGTAATTTGATAAGTCAGTGGATGCATAATAAAAATTTTTGCCTTCTAGATTTCTACGAACGATAAAAGATTTGTTTAACCTTGCTAAATATTCTATCCAGGGCACTACAAATAAATTATTACCAATGGCAGATTCAATAGTATCATAACCATTAGTCAATAGAATATAATTTAGTATAAAAGAATCTAATAGTATATCTCTATGATTAGATATAAACAAATAAGTGTCGTCTTTTTGAATATTTTCTATGCCAGAATAGGTAAGCTCAGAAACAGATTGTTTTAATAAATTTTCTAATAGTGGCTTTAATAAATTAAATTGCAATTCTTTGATAGTTTGCATTTGAGATACTCTATTGATTATCTCATTTACTTTATCTTTACCAAACTGATATGACAAAATTTCAATGAATAGATCTTCTTTTATAATTTTTTGTAAATAGTCATTTACTTCATTATCTCTAAAAGAGCGAATTTGATCAAAATTTTTTTCATTCATAATTTGCAAAATTAATAAAAGAAAATTTAATAAAAATATGCATAAATTATTGTAATTAAATAGCAAACTCAAATTAAATCACAAACTATCGCAAAACACATTGTGGCACGATTTAAAATAAAAGAGAATGTTTATTATAGTATACAAACATTTTGCTTAACCCTTTAAACTTATCAAATAAATATAAAAATTAATCCTTTATTCAATAAATTTATTTATATTTGAAAAAAAGATTATGAAAAAAATTGTATTATTTTTAATAAATGTGATGGTTGTCATTACATTATTTGCTTATCCAGGTGAGGTTATAAATAAATTTAAAGCTCCTAATAAATTTAGTACTGGTCTCACTTTTGATGGCAAATGTTTATGGGTGGCTGATAGAGGTACTGATTCATTGTATAAAATAGATGTGAAAAATGGTAAAATTTTAAAAACTTTACGTGCTCCAGCTTATTGGATTACTGGGTTAGCATGGGATGGTAAACATTTGTGGGCTGTAGATGAGAGAGGTGGTATACCACAAGGTGATGAATTTTTTGCTGGTCATTTGTATATGATAGATACACTAAATGGAAACATATTGCATAGTACTTCTTTACCTTTTTCTAATCCACAGGACATAGCATATGATGGTAAATATATGTGGGCTGTAGACGCTGCTTCAAATAAACTTATCAAGTTTAATCCATTTGACGGGACATCTATATTAGAATTTGTCGCTCCAGCTCCTGGCTGTACAGGCTTGGCTTTCGACGGAGAAAATTTATGGGTCGCTAATAATTATAGAAATGAAATTTATCAAGTTTCTCCAAAAGATGGAAACATTATCATCTTAACATCATCGCCAAATGAATATCCACGTGGTATGGCATATGATGGCAATTATTTATGGCTCGTAGATAGCCAATCAGATACTATTTATCATATGAAAAAAAATGATGATGATAAATTTATTAGAATGAAATCTAGAACAGCTAAGCTCATTTTCACTCAAACAGCTATGAATTTCGGGCCAGGAAAAGCAAATACAGTGGATATTTATTTCGCTATCCCACAATCTATGGATAATCAAGAAATAATCGGTGAAATAGAATTTTCTATTAAGCCAACAGATGTTTTAACTGATAAATGGGGACAAAAAATAGCTTATTTCCATTTTGATAAGGTGAATGCTGGTAAAAAAGTACAAGTAGAAATGTATGTAAAAGCTAAGATGTTTGATACTCGCTACTTTATTTATCCTGATAAAGTTGGTACTTTAAATGAAATTCCAAAAAAATTAAAAGAAATATATTTAGTAGATGATGAAAAATATGATTTTAATAATCCAATTATTCGAAATGCACTTAAAGAGTCTATTGGAAATGAGACTAATGTATATAAAATTGTAAAAAATATTTATTATTATTTACATGAGAAATTATATTATGAGCGCACTGGAGGATGGAATACTGCTCCTACAGTATTAGAAAGAGGTAATGGATCTTGTTCAGAATATACTTTTGTTTTTATTGCTATGTGCAGAGCTGCAGGAGTACCTGCGAGATATGTAGGATCAGTAGTGGAAAGAGGTGAATCTGCTTCTATGGATGAAGTTTTTCATAGATGGGTAGAAGTATATTTACCAAATTATGGATGGATACCTGTTGATCCATCAGGTGGCGATGAAGCTTTACCAGCTGATAAAGCTCGTTATTTTGGGTTTACTGGACGCAGATTTTTAATTACTACTACAGGTGGTGGCAATTCAGAATATTTAGATTGGAATTATAATGGCAATATACACTTCACTACTGAACCACAAACTTTCATTGTGAGCGAAGCTTATGGCGATTGGGAACCTATTTATTAAATTGGTTTATAGAAATAGGCGTCTAGATAAAAAATTTTGCTAAAAATTTTTTAATAATGGGATGCGCTAATATTGATTTTTGTTCTGTCCCGTCCGCATTGGGAAATGATTTGTCTAAAACAAGCAAGCAGTTTTGGGCAAAAGGGTTTACACTGTTTGAGCAAGCTTTAGCTTGCGAGTTTGTAAACCCCAACGGGTGATTGCTTAAGTTTTATCAAATAATTTCCCCAGCGGTGACTTTTTTTTGTTACTTTTTTTGTGTAGTTGACAAAAAAGTAAATTAAATAGAAATTTATTACTGATGCATTAACAATAATAATTTAGTTATTTATTAAATGCCTATTTCTATTTTTTTATTTTTGAATAACTATTATATTGCTTGCTTTCAACTGATTGCCAGCTTTTAATCTGTAAAAATATACACCTTCTGATAGCATTGATAAATCAATTTTGTTGCTTTGTATATGTTCTTCTAAAACTTTTGCTCCAAAAGTATTAACAATTTCTATTGTTAAGTTATCAACTATATCAATATTTAAATTAACAACGCCATTAGTAGGATTTGGGAATAAAGAGATTAAATCATCAGTTGGCATCTCTTGTATGCCCACAGGAGTAGCTACATAAAATGCTATCATACTCGCACTATCAGTAGTATTATTCATATCAAAAAAAGTATATCTAATGATAGAAGTTCCCAAATGACCCTTGGGATAGTATTCACCATAAAAATCAGTATTATTAATAGAATGAGCTGGTATAGTAATATATTTGGTAGAAACCAAAACAGATGCATCATAGCACATTACCCAGCAAAAACTATTTTCTGTGCCAGGAACTATACTAATTTCTGTCTTCTTTACCTTAACATTTATGTCATTACTACTAATGTTTTCTATTGCTAACTGCACATATTGTGCAGTATATTGACTACTATCCATAAAAAAATACATGCTATCATCATTTGCTAGCTGTTCATTATTATAATATAGTCTAAGAGAATTTTGCGAAAAGACTACTACAGATGATAATAAAAAGATAAAAAGTAAATAATATTTTTTCATATTTAAATTATTTTTTTACAAAATTGCAAAATTTTTTCTTAATTATTTAATATTTTTATTTTGATTCAGAGAATTTATCATAAATCATTTTATATTTCTCACAAAGCAAGTTTAAATCATATTTTTGCAAAGCAATGTTACGTATCACTTTTGAATCAAAATTTATATTTTTTAATCGCTGACAAGCATTAGTAAATTGATCTACATCAAACTTATCAATGACAACACCACAATTATCATTTTCTATTTCATCTAGGTCACCTATACCCCTATTGGTAATGATTGGTTTGCCCATAGCCAGTGTTTCCGCCAATTTTATTGGGAATCTCCCCTTACTAGAAAAAGAATTTAGAAAAAATATAACATGTGTAGCTAAATTGATATATTCTGGCATAGCTGCTCGAGGTACATTATATATTATCTCCACCTCATCTTGCCATTCATATTTGTCTATTTTTTCTAAAATTTCAAAATTTTTGCTATAAAGTATAAGTGTAAATTTAGATGGAGAAAAGAACTTCCTATATACATTATAAAAGCTAAACATCTCATCAAATAGATACCAGTTTTCGGCAGAGCCGAAGTACAATAAGTTATTTCGATCTGTTTCTTTATTCAGCTTTATTTTACTAGGATCGAAAAAATCTACATCTGTAGCACAAGGTATTACATATACGTTATTGGGTGCGACTTCAAAGTCGTTGAATAAATAATTTTTTGCAGCATTAGTGAGTACCACCACAGCATCAGAATTAGTAATCCACAATTTTTCTTTTTTCTTAAAATAATTATATACAGCTCTATAAATAGGATTATTAAGTGACCATAAATGTCCATCTACACGTTCATCAGCCCAGAAGCCTCTCATATCAAAAATTATTGGGATATTATTTTTTTTAGCTATGCTAAATGCCATCATCATTGGGATATAACTACGTACATGTATTGCCGATATATCAGGATTATATTTCAAAATCTTTCTAATTTTTTCTTTCCCTTTATCAATATCGTAGAGTGTAGATAAAACTGCAGGAGTTTTAGTATAATCTTCTGGATACCAAATCCAGTTATTTTTTTCAATTTTCTCCCAGATTTTCTCATCATTTGTTGTCAATCGTTCTTTTTTTTCAAAACTTAAAATATGATAACTAATGCCACTTTGTGATAAATTTTCTAAATATGGTATTACTTGAGATTGAGATACTGGATCAGACAATCCATCATATGTAACATATAAAATGGTTTTACGATTTTGGTTCATAGTTTATGATATTCTAAATAATAATTTAATATATATAAATTCCATAGTCTACCAGCTAAATATTCAATATTTTCATTATAAAAATTTGACATTAAACTATTTACAAAATTATAACTAATAAAATTATAAATAGAGTTTTGTTGATTAGTCAATGAAGAAGTAATATTATCTTTTAACTCATTTTGGCACCAATTAGCTATCGGAATCGAGAATCCTTTTTTGGGTCTATCATATAGCTCTCTGGGTAGATAATCTGATAAGATGTCTTTTAGCATTATTTTTAATTGATTACCATGCATTTTATATTTTGCAGGTATAGACCATGCTAAATCTGCTAATTCAGTGCTCAATAATGGTGGACGCAGTTCTAAAGTGTTTGCCATACTAGCTCTATCTACTTTTACTAATAAATCATCTGGCAAATAATAGTTAAAATCAAACCATTCTTGCTTTAGAATAGCATCATCAATATTTATATTTGGAAAATTTAATTGAAAATCTTTATTTAATAAATCTTTGAGTTGCCAACTAGTGAAATAGTTATTCTCAATTGAAAAAATATTAGAATGCAAATTGTCTTTGATATCAAAAAACTGTCCCCAGCGATTAAATCTATGCGAAGGAATATTTTTGAATATAGCACTAGCAAATGTTTTGAGGATACCAACTACTGGATTTGTTAATCTTTTAGACCATCTATACATACCATAGCCCAGAAATAACTCATCACCACCATCACCAGATAGAGCTACTTTTACGTAATTACTTGCAAAATCGGTAATAGCATGAGTAACTAAAAAGCTAGAATCTGCTAATGGTTCATCCATCATGCTTAAATAATTTTTTAAATTTTTTGTTAAAAATTCATTATCTACCATTAAAGGCAGGTAGTTTATTCCAAGATATTTGGCTATTTTACTTGCATATTCTCCTTCATTAAAATTTTTATCTTTTTGCTCAATAGTAAATGCTGTTATTGGATTAGTTTGATTTTTAGCAGCTATGCTAGCTACTAGGCTGCTATCTATACCTCCAGATAAAAGTATGCCCATATTCACATCACTTACCAGTGCACCTTTTACTGCATTTTCTATAACTTGTTTTACTTGCTCTCTTGCTTGCGAATATGTAATATTTTGATTATTTATAACATCAAAATAATGATATTGATGCAGTTCGAAATTATCAGATTTGACTTTTGCAAAATGGCCTGCAGGGAATTTATTTACTTGTGAAAGAATAGTAAAAGGATGTGGTATATATCCTAAATGTAAATAATAAGCTACAGCCATATCATCTACAGATGTTTTAGGCAAAATTTCATAAAAAGCTTTTAATTCTGAAGCGAAACAAAAATAATTATCAAATTTAGAAAAGTATAATGGTTTAATGCCAATGGGATCTCTAGCTAAAACTAATGATTGTTCGTTTTGGTCCCAAATAGCTATACTAAACATACCATTTAGTTTATCAAAGACAGCTTCACCTTCAATGGCGAAAAGCTCTAGTATCATCTCAGTATCAGAATAAGATCTTAATTGTTTAAATGATTCTGGATATTTATGAGAGAAATAATATTTGATATCATTATAGTTGAATAATTCTCCATTATAAACAATGGTATACCTGCCATTTATAGATGTCATAGGTTGATTAGCATTATCGCTAAGATCTATAATAGATAATCGTTGGTGCCCAAGAGCAATATTTGTACTTACAAAAAAATTATTAGCATCTTTGCCTCTATGAGCCATGCTATTAGTAAATGGATGAATTTGTTGTAAAAAATCATCATTTGCATTTGAGCAATATATACCAGCTATGCCACACATAAAAATTTGCTTAAAAATATTAACTGCTTATCCACTTATCTAGGTTAATAAGATTAGAATAATCTACTAAAGTATTATATTTGTCCCAAAAATCTTTATTAGGTCTATAGCCTTCGTCATCATTAGAATATTCTTCTTTTATTCTCAACAGATAATACATAGGAGTGGGGCCTTTATATTTTATAGAGATTTCGCCTCGATATTCTACGTCAAAAAAGTCTTTTAGTAGTTCATATGTAGTAGCAGAGATATTAATTTTATTACTTTCACATGTACTTTGCAATCGATTAGCTGTATTTACGGTATCACCCCAAATATCAAAAGCAAATTTTCTTTTTCCTACAACGCCAGCTACTACTTCACCTGTATTAATGCCGACGCGCAGTTTCCATCTCTCATTTTCTGGATTAATTTTATAAAATTTTTGGATAAATTGTTGCATTTCTAGTGCTGCTAAAGCTGTATCTATCGCATGAGTTTGATTGCGAATGGGTATGCCTCCTACACTCATATGTGAGTCTCCGATAGTTTTTAATTTCTCTAGTTTATTCCTCACACATATCTCATCAAATTTACCAAAAATATAATCTAAATTATTCACGACTAATTCAGAATCTAATTGATCACTTAACTGACTAAAAGAAGTAAAATCAGTAAAAATAACTGATACAGAAGAATAAAATTCTGCATCTACCTTGCCTTTTTCTTTTAATTCATTAGCTATTCTCACTGGCAATATGTTTATCAATAATCTATCAGCTTTTTCCTTTTCTTTTTCTAATTGCATAGTTTTTTGTAATGTTTCTTTATTTTTAGTAAGAGCATATTCCTCTAAGAGTTTATTTCTTCTCAATATCAATCTATTAGAAAAATATACAATAGCATAAATAGCTAAAATACCTAAAATAATATAGAAAATATACGAAACTACTGTTCTATAAATAGGTACATTGATGTGTAATGGTATGTTAACTAAAGTTGTAATTTGTTCATTCTCGTCAGTAGCTTTTATATGAAAAGTGTAATTACCTGGTTTCAATTTATCATATTCTCTACTATGCTGAGTAGACCATTCAGACCAATCCTTATCATAACCTTCTAAATAAAAACTAAATTTTATGTTGTTGGTCATCTCTCTCTCTATGAGGTTAGTTCGCCACTCTATGCTGAGCTTATTAAGTGGATAAGGTATTTTAATTGTAGTATCTATCAGAGAGTAATTGCTTATCATATAGCTAGTATCTTTAGAATCTATATTTAACGTAGCATATAATCTCAGAGGAGCTGATTTTTTAAATAATTTTTTTTGATTTAGTACAAAAATGCCGTCGTCTGTAGAAAATAGTATATTATCGTTAGAACCTTTTTTTATAGATAAAACTTCTAATTCATGAAATAGTTGTAAGGTTTTTTTAGTAACATATTTACCATTTTCTTTCATCATTAAATAAATTGGTTTATTAGGTAATTGCTTAGATGAAGTCTGTAGCCAAATGGTGTCACCATAAATTTTTAAGATATTTATAAAATGTAATGAATCATAAAAATTCCTTAAAGCAGGTTCTGCTAATGTGATTTTATCGTTATTAGTGTTTAATCGCCAGATATTGTTTGCAGAATAAACCAATATACTATTTCGGTCTTTTTCTAATAAATAACCAGAAGAGAATACTTTTTTTGTTGGCAAAGCTAATACTTGAATTTCTTGTAAATCATTAGAAGTAGTTATTTTAATAATTTTGGGCTCATCACAAGAAATATAATGGACGAAAGAACTATCAGACTTCTTAAAATTTATATTCGAAAAAGTAATATTTACTGGTAATGGGATAGATAAAGTTTTTACAATTTTTTTATTTTTATAATAATAAATATTAAAAAAGTCTTCGGTAGTTGCAGTGAAGTATGTAGGCGAGTTCGTTACATTTACAGTACGAAAATTACCAGTATCTATGGGTATAATGTTATTTTTATAATCTAATGCATACAATCCCATTGCAGATGCTACTATTACAAAACTATCATTATCAAATTTTATTTTTTTTAATTGCCAACAGATATTATCTATTGATGTTTTTTTGAAATAATTTGTACTTTTATCTATTTCCTCTACAAATAAATTAGTCCATCCTCCAGCGATTAATTTATTATTAAAAAAAATTGCATCCAAGATAGAAGACGTGAGCCCATGCACCTTTGATAATAATGTAAAAGGATTATGAGTATTTATTTTAGCTATTCCATAGTCCATTGCTAGCCATATATTTTCATTCGGATCCAATGCTATTTTATTATGCGTTAAACTAATAAGTTGTGATGAATGATTGAGAATATATTGTAAATTAAAATCTAAATCATACACATAGGTACCACCGAAATAAGTAGAAAAAATATAACTATCAGAAGTTTTTTTAGCATCTAATATGCTATTTTGCAATAATTCTTTTTCAAAGGGGAAATCTATTTCTTCAATGTTTAATGTAGGTGATGAGATGTTATCTATATTTAAAATACCTTTGTATATACCAGCTGTAGCGTCGATTATTAATAATGTATCATTGGCATACGGTAAAAACATAAACATTTGACTATTTAGAGGATAATTTCCTTTGATATATAAGAGTTTAGAGCCAGATAATAGATATAAACCAGTTTTAGGATTATAAAAAAAAGCAGAATTATTAAAATAAATAAGATTCCCTTTTACGTTAGTAAAAAGTACATCTACTTTATCTTTTATTAGTCTAACAACGCTATTATTATCTGATAGATAAATTCCATAATTTGTTTTAGCAGTACTCAAGAAATAGTTATTTGATAAAGATAAATTTTTAGCTTTATCAGTCAATGATACATATTTATAAGTTTTAGGATTAGAAATGATAAAATAACCAAATTCATTTTTAGATCCCACATATATTCTATCATTATCTATGACAATGCTAGCAATAGCATCATTAGTTGGTAAAAAATATTTATGCCATTTGATACCATCGAAGCTCATCAGTCCATCACCATTTGCAAACCATAATATACCTGTACTATCAAAAGCAATATCCCAATTTTGAGAATATCCATTATATTCATAAGGATAATAGTTTTTAATATACGGCAATCCCCATCTAACTATACTCTGTCCAGATAATGAACTTACTAGTAATAAAAAAGTTAAACTTAGTATTAAGTATAAATTAATGAATTTTATTTTTTTACCCATAGATTTATTTAAAAATTAAACTAACAGCTCTCCCATTCTCCCAATCTCCAGTTCTCCTAGCACACTTTATTAGTAATATTACCATTTAAATAATTAATTAAATTATTAATACCTATGTCTGCTCGTCTCTCTAATGCTTCATTTGTGTAATAGCCTATATGTGGTAGAGCAAACAAATTATCAATATGTAATAATGGATATTGGGGATCTATGGGAGGATCATTTTCTAAAACATCAGTAGCCACAGCAGAAATTGTTTTATTTATCAAAGCGTCTTTCATGGCATCTTGATCTACTATCAAAGCTCTAGCTGTATTTATCAGTATAGCATCTTTTTTCATTAAACTAAATTCTTCGTAGCTAATAAAATGTCTTGTTTCTGTATTTAGAGGTATATGCAGGCTTATAATATCCGAATTTTTCAATAAATATTCTTTGGTTACAAACATTATATCTTTTTCATCTACATGAGCAGAACGAGTATAAACTATCACATTACAACCCAAGTATTTAGCATATTCTACCACTTTTTTACCAATATTCCCATAGCCTATTACTCCCCAAGTTTTACCATATAGTTCCCTTCCAGGAAGGTTTATTCTATCACCTGAAGCTTTCAAAGATAAATATTGAGGTATAATTTGTCTAAAAAGCATTATAGCCATTGCGATTGTTAATTCAGCAACAGCTGTAGTAGAGTATCCAGCAGCATTACTTACTTTTATATTGTGAGTTTTGCAATATTCTATATCTAGGTGGTCGTATCCTGTGAAAACAATTGAAATATATTCTAGATTTTTAGCATAGCTTAAAATGTCAGCATTCAGATGCAAGACTGCTATTATCAAATAGTTAGCATCTTTTATCCTCTCTATTATTTGCTCTTCACTTGTGGGTTCATCTGCATAATATTTTACTTCTACATCATAATGAGATAGATCATCCTTTAGTTGTTTAATTTGGTTATCTTTTATTTCTATTGGATGTGGTATTACTAATATTTTACTCATAAAATTAAATTATTATATCTATAAAATTAATTAGCAAATATATAAGAAAAAATTTATTTAATAACAAAAATAATTAATTTGATAATTTTTAAATATTTTTGTAAAAAATTTAAACTTTAACAATTCTAATTAAAAAAAATGAAACCTTTATACATTATTTTATTAATCCTTTTAATGAGTTATAATTTTTTATTTTCACAAAATGAAGATCCTATATGTGATAAGGTCAATTGTATAGGTAGTTGTGGTAAATTTACAGATAAAAATATTGATGGTATTTGTGATTTTGGAATTAAGATATCTGATGCAGAAATAATCAATGATGGGCAAATAAATGACACAATAGAACAAAATCAAAAAAATTATTATAATGAGATAAATAATAGTAATAATGCTACACTTGATAATGAGGCAAATAAACAGATAATGAATTATCAAAAGCATTTTGTTGCTATTCCTTCATTAACATTAAATTTTAAAAAAAGATCATATAATTTACTAGAAATTAGCATAATTGTTTTGATTTTATATTCTTTATCATGGTTATTTACGAAATATCATTTAATAAGCAAAAGATTGCACAAAAGAATATGGAATTTATTATTATTGATTAGCTTTATTATTTCATGTTTTTTAGGAATTATTTTAATTATACAAATTAATTATGGTATATGGCCAGCATTGCGATTAGAGTTTTTATATTGGCATGTACAGGTGGGTATTGTAATGACTTTGATAGGTCTATTTCATGCTTTATGGCATATTAACTATTTTAAAAAAATATTTTCAAGAATTGAATGAAATGAATAAGGTTAGCATTTTATTACTTATTTTTTTAAATATTAATTTTTTATTAATAGCACAAGATACCGTTCCCAAAGATTGTTTAAATTTAGTACCAAATGCAAGCTTTGAAGGTAATGGCAAATCTACCTTGAAACCATGGAAAAAAATAAATACTGCTGACTATTTCGTAAATAGCAAAAATAAAAAAATGCAGGATGTAAATAAAATCAAATTTGATAAAAATTATATTCTACGTCCAGCACGTACTGGCAATGCTTATGCAGGGTTGCGTTTATGGCCACAAAATTATAATGAATTTTTACAAGTGAGATTAAATAATACTTTAGAAAAAGGTAAAATTTATTATTTCGAGGTATATATCACTCCCTCTAAATATGCTAATTGCTATGCTAGATCTTTTGGAGCTAGTTTTTATCCAAACGCACCAAATTATTTATCACCTCAAATATTAGATACTTATAAACCCCATATAGAGGTTAGAGATGATAAAGGACTATATAATAAAAACAATCCAGAAGAGTGGATGAAAATAAGTGGTACTTATACTGCACAAGGCAATGAACTTTTCTTAACAATAGGTAATTTCGATTTAAGTGATAGAGAAAAATTCGTTAGAAAAAACATTTTTTCTTTTGGTAAACGTGAAGCCTATTATTATGTGGATGATGTATTATTATGCGAAATAGGAATAGACTCTGCATTATATTATTCTGATAATAAAATAGATTCTACATCCATAGATTCTTCCACTAAATTAAATAATCAAATTAATATTGATGATTTCAAAGAACTTTTCAAAACACCTACTCTGCAAGACACACTGGCAGAAATGTTACCAGATACAGGGGGTTCTAAAACTTTTTTTATCTATTTCGAGCCTAATTCATACCAGATTTATGATTCTACTTTCCAATATTTATCTTACATAATACAAGTTTTATATGAGCATCCGAGTTTAAAAATTGTTTTGAAAGGATATCAAGATAATAATGAAGGAAATGCAGATTTTTCATTAGCTCAAAAAAGAGTATTAAACATCTTTCATCAGTTAAATGGTAATGGCATAGCACAAACCAGATTTACTATACAAGTGCCCAAGAACAGTTGTAAATCTGATTTTAGCTTTTTACCACATTGCAGATTAGTTACTATTACTATAATTAATTAGTAAATTATCTATTTGTTTTTATTTTAAAAAAAATATTTACCTTTGTAAAAAATACAAAAAAATTCATTATGAAAGTTGAAAAAAACAAATTAGTAAGCATAGCTTATAAAATATCAGAAGATGTTCCTAATGGAGAAATCTTGGTAGAAATAACGGAAGACGAGCCAGAAGAAATTTTATATGATGAAGATATGGACAATTTAGTTTTCTATTCTCGTCTAAAAGGCTTATCTGCAGGGGATAGTTTTAGTTTCGTATTAGAACCAGAAGATGCTTTTGGTGAATATGATGAAGATGAAATAGTAGAGTCTGATCTAAATGAATTCGCTGATATGACAAATGTAAAGGCTAAAGATCTCACAGAAGATATGTATTTTACATATAATAATGATGAGGGAGAAACAGATTATTTTAGAGTTAAAAGTATAAATCGTATAGAAAATAAAATAAAATTAGACTTCAATCATCCTTATGCTGGCAAAAAAATTAAGATAGAAGGTAAAATAATTGATGTTAAAGAACCCAAAGAAAAATAGTTGAAAAAATTAGTTTTATATATTTAATATATTTTTTTTTTGAAAAAAATATATTAAATTTGCAAATGAAATAAAAAACCTTAAAAAAATATAGTATTATGAAAGGATTAAAAACAATTTTATTAATAGCATTAATGCTAAGTGTAAGTCTATTAATGGGACAAAAAAATTTGCCCAATGAGACAAAAAAAGAAATTTCAGTGAATAAAACACTAAATGCTTATATCCCAGCAAAA
>JAPXMM010000056.1:0-14693 GCA_033809015.1 Bacteroidales bacterium | reverse complement strand
GGGATATATAGTGTATCAACTGTTCATAAGAAGATAACAAATTTTGTTAGCTGGATATATTACAAGTTTCGTGGAGTGGCGACAAAGTATTTAACAAACTATATAATGTGGTTTGTAGTGAAGGGAAAGTATCTGGCAGAGAAGATTATAGAAGATACTGGAAGGCTATTGAATTTAGCGGCGTCGGATAGGCGGGCATGGGAGCGGTACAGCGATTTGATGTCTAAAACATATTTATTATATAACATTTAAATATTTTTTTACAATTCCCTTTAAACCAAGTTACGTTCTAAAACATAATATTTAGATATGGGAAAAAAGTCATAGATTTTACATAATCTGGTTTTGCATTTAAGTCATTTATGCTTTTGCTAACTTTTTCCATAGTTAAATAAAATAAGTTTAAAAAGAAAACTACTGGAATATTAAATTTAATAAACTAACATAAATTGACCATGTTCAGTTGTCCAGAGGTTATTATTATATTTTACAGATATTTGCCAGATATATATGCCTGGTTCAGCGTCTTGACCGTTATAGTGCTATCCTACATAGCATTAATATCAGTAGAATAAAAAAGTAATTTACCCCATCTATCAAATATCATAATTGAATAACTTCCAGGATCGCTTGATAACCCATAAATATAAGGGTGGAAAAAGTCATTTAACCCATCTTTGTTATGAGGTGTAAAAGCAGTAGGTACATATAGTGAATATATCCCCGTCACATTTAAATAATCCACAGCTTTAGATTTACATCCTTTATCAGTATAACCAGTTAAAATTATAGTATAATTACCAGGTAAAGTGAAAGAATATGTAGGATTAACGTCATGAGAGAATATAACTGATTGATTTTGTAACAAATATTGCCAATCATATGTATTGCATTAGATTCGTTAGTAAATGTTACTAGCGGTTCATCAGTAAAAATGCTATGAGATGACATGGAGAATGCTACGTTTAGTAGAGGATAAGTTTGTACTATTGCAGGTTCAAATACACTATCAATACAGCCATCTGTCGTTTTTACTATTAATTTAGCATCATAGGTGCCAGCGGTGTTAAATTTATTTTTGAAATTTTTTTGTTGAGATGTAACGCCATTATTCAAGTACCAGTTACATTCATTAATAGGTACATCAGACTCAAATGAGAATGAAACAACAAGAGGTACACAACCTTTTGTAGGTTTCGCTATTATTTCAGGATTTGCCAAAGGATAAATACATATTGTGATGTCTGCTGTATCAACACATGAAGAAATATTACCTATTACACTGTATGTAGTGGTAGTATCAGGAGAAACAGTTATCTGAGGGGTTGTTTCATTTGTTGACCATAAATATGTATTCGCCCCTGTTGCAGTAATTTGAGCACTACTGTTTTCACAAATATAAAATGGTTGTGCATTATCATAAGGATGCCCATTTACAAGAAACTCTAAATGAACACTATCAATTACAGAAATATAAGTGGAATCTGTACAGTAACTACCATCATGGAAATAGCCATAAACGTATATCATTTCTGATGTGGAAGGCGAAATCTGAATGCTAGGTTCAGTCATACCATTTGACCAACTAATAAGAGAAAATATATTGCTAGTATCAGCGGTGAGGGTGATAGTATCACCCTGGCACATAGTCATTGAATCGATGTCAGAAACTTCCATGTGAACAACATATATATTAACTGTATCTTTCACAACGATTTGCGTGTTTCCACAACAATTATAAGTAGTAATAGCAATAGCCTGAGCATCAGAATTGACATGAGTATTTAAAGTAGTTTGATTAATAGGCATAGGTACACCATCAAGATACCATTGAAATGTATTTATTGACGTTCCCGCAGAGGTAAATCTCCATGCTTCATTTGTAGCAGTCCATACACCAGTATTGCGACCTGGTGGATAAAATACAACTGTACCGTTAGCATTTTGTATGCCTAAAGCACAACGTCCACCATTCCATCCACTATTAACGGGTTTACTTTGTATATAAAATTCTATTGCACTTGTACCTTCATATAATACTATTTGCATAGTAGTTTTGATATTTTGTACATTGTAATGGCATACATTTTCAAAATTTAAGACAAATGCTCGGCATGGATATGTACATAAAATACCATATATAAGATAACCACAACCACTATCAGAGCTAATTAAAGGATATATATCATGATAGCACATAATAGCATTGGTCGGTAAAGATGAATTCGGTAGAGACTGAGAAAAACTCCAAGAGCAATATTGATTAGCCAAGCTTGTATTGAAAGTTATAATGCCATTAGTACCAACAACTAATTGTTGATATTCATTACCAAAAAAGCAAAATTTGAATGATAAGTATCATCAGCATACTGGCCTGGAACAGGAGTACCTGCATTAAAAGGAAATGGAGGATTATATGGTATGCTACTGACAGTATATTGTTCAGATGAACCCACATTAAAAGGATGAGCTTCAATATTTATATTACCAGAATCGCATACATAATATTCATTAATTTGTACACTCTGGCCCGGTCTCGTAATATATACATTAGGACACACAGGACCCTGTGTATAAACACAAATAGTACTTAATAATAAAATACTAAAAAATAAAAAAAACTTAAAAATTCGTTTTTCCATATTAATTTCTTTCAATAGATTAGACAATTATTAAAACAAAAAGTTTGTTTATACAAAATTATAATTTTTTAGAATATTAGTAAATTTTTAGAATTATGATTTAATTTAAATAAATTCTTTGATTTCAATAATAAATAATAAAGGTTTTCAATATTTTGTGTTGATATTTCTATTGAAAAATTATTTAAAACATAAGTTAGTCTATTTTTGAGTCATTTAATGATAAATTATTGTTATTTGCATAATCTAAAAGGAGTTGCCACCAAATATTTGCTATTATATACATCTTATTTTGCATATATTGAGAAAAATATATTGAATGTTTTTGACAATATGTTTAGTTCAAATACAAAAGTATGGGATATGTTTACGAATATTAAAAAGATGTATTAAAAATTTATAAAAACTAAATCAAATAGAACATATAGGTGCCCTATCATGCGTAGATGGAAATCTCAATCTTGGAAACAAAAAATAGTTAATACTTCTAATATATTTGTAACTTAAAAAGTATTAACAACACTTTATTTGAATAGACATACGAGAAAAATCTCCGCTGGGGAAATGATTTGATAAAACTACGCAATCACCCATTGGGGTTTACAAACTCGCTCACTTCGTTCACTCAAACAGTGTAAACCCTTATACCTTACGCTGCTTGCTCGTTTTATAGCAAATCATTTCCCAATGCGGTTTTAAATAGAGCTTACGATCTATGGTAAAAGTATTATTTTATATCTATCTGTTATTTAGCATTTTAAATAATTATTAAATAATTGTTTAAAATAAACTATGATATTTAATTAATAATTTTTAAATGATTTAAATCTTTATTAATGAGTATTTAATGGAAATTTTATTTAAAATTTAATTTTTATTGATTTTTTTTATAACCTATAAATACAAAAATATCAATCATAATTTGTTTGAATTCATATATCATATATTATTTTAAACATTTAAAAAAAGAAAAATATTCGTATTGAAATGATTTGAACCAAGAATTAATTTTGAAATTATTTTTATTAAAAAAATTTTAGAAAAAATTATTATCTAAACGCCTATTTCAATTTATTATATAATTTAATAATAAAAATTTAACATTAATTTAACATTAAATTTAATCATATTTAATAATTTTACAAAAAATTTTAAGATATGAAACAAAAACAATTTTTATTAGTAGTAATTGCACTGAGCTCTATAGCTATAGTATCATGCAAACAAGCAAATGCACCATCAAAAGAAGTAAATAATGATCATTTGATAATGTCTATATTATATCAACAGAGGTCAGCAGAATATGAAGCTATGTGCTATCAAAGCTACAACCTTGCCAAACAAATAGTAGATGAAAAAGTTAAGGCTAATCCCAAAGCTACAAATCTAGCAATAATCACTGATATAGATGAGACAGTTCTGGATAATAGTCCATATGAGGCAAGCTTGGTAATAAAAAAATATGTTTTTCCTGATAAATGGAAAGAATGGACATCCTTAGCTAATGCAAAGCCTATACCTGGATCACTAGATTTTTTTAATTATGCTGCATCTAAAGGTATTAATATTTTTTACATCACTAATAGAGATACAGACGAAAAAAAAGCAACTATAGAAAATTTAAAAAATTTAAATTTCCCTTTTGCAGATTCAGTACATGTGATGACAAGAGATAGTATATCTAGCAAAGAAATCAGACGTAATATTGTGAGAGAAAATCACAATGTCATTTTATATATAGGAGATAATTTAGCAGATTTCAATGATTACTATTTAAAAACGACTATGGACGAGAGACATCAGGCTGCTTTAGCACAAAAAGATTCTTTTGGTACCATATATATTGTATTGCCTAATGCTATGTATGGAGAATGGGAAAGTGCAATCTATGACTACAATTATAATCAAAATACAGACTCTATCAGAAGAAGTTTATTAATAACTTTTTAAAAAAAATAGTTAATGAAATCGACAGAGTGCTTTGATAATCTACATATCCAAACAAATCATAAATATTTAATCAAAAATATATGGAATGGTATTATCTATTTTTAGTAATAGTATTATTAGTAACGGCAATTGTAGATTTAACAGTCGGAGTAGCTAATGACTCAGTGAATTTTTTAAGTCCAGCCTATGGCACTAAAGTAGTGAAATATAAAACACTAGTAATAGTAGGAGCTTTAGGATTAATTTTAGGAGCAATATTCGGAGGAGGTATGATGGAAGTGGCAAGGAAAGGAATTTTTAATCCTCAGATGTTTTCATTTCATCAAGTAATTTTAGTATGTACAGTATGTATGATTTCTGATGTAATATTAATAGATATTTTCAACTCATACGGACTGCCTACTTCTACTACTGTTTCTATTGTGATGAACCTTCTAGGAGCTTCATTTGGAGTGGCATTAGCATATTTAATTAGGAATAATATTAGCGTGACAGAAATAAGCAACTATATAAATGTAGCTAGTTCTGTAAAAATAATTACAGCAATTTTTATTTCCATAGTCATTGCTTTTGTTTTTGGCTATATCATCCAATTAATCAGCCGTATTATATTTTCTTATGACTATTTACATGTACATAGTAGCATTCGTGCTTTGTTTAATTCTATTTGTATAGTGATTATCACCTATTTTATTTTTTTAAAAGGTATCAAATTTTTACCATTTTTAAATCCTACTCAAATGGAATGGGTATATGGACATTTATCTTTAATTTTAATAATTGTAGGTATAATTTCATTTATTATATTATTCATTGCCGAAAGTATTAAAAAATATAATAGCTTCAATATTAGTATCATATATGGTACTTTTGCTTTAGCAATGTCATTTGCTGGTAATGACCTTGTGAACTTCATAGGTGTTCCTCTTACTGGTTTAGCTAGCTACCAAATATTTATCAATGCTGGTGCTGTAAATCCAGATACTTTCACTATGGAGGGTTTGCTACATGATATGCCTGTAATGACTATATATCTAGTAATAGCTGGTATAATAATGAGTATCGTGCTAGCAAGAAATAAAAAATTACATACAGTGGTAGAAACTTCTGTTAGGTTAAGTAAACAATCAGAGACTACAGTAGAAAGGTTTAATGTGAATCCATTAGGTAGATTGATTGTAGATGTTGTTTATAAAATTAATAAAGCATTAACTTTCAATCCAAATAATAAATTTAAACAATGGATAAATAAACGTTTCGATGTTACTAAATCACCTGAGCAAAATGTAGCTTTTGATAAAGTAAGAGCCACTACAAATCTAATGGTTGCTAGTTCATTGATAGCTTTTGGTACCTCATTGAAATTACCTTTATCAACAACTTATGTTACTTTTATAGTAGCTATGAGTACTGCATTAGCCGATAGAGCTTGGGGAAGAGACTCAGCTGTTTATAGAGTATCTGGTGTTTTGAATGTAATAGGTGGTTGGTTTTTGACAGCTTTTTTTGCATTTCTTTTCTCTGCTATCTTGGGACTTTTTGCTTATTTTACAGGTTTTATTGGAGTATTGATTATACTTGTAATAGCTGTTTTTTCTTGGATCAGATCTAATAGAAAATACAAACAAATATCTAATAAACTTAAAAAAACTGATTCTATATCTAATATTAATTCTAAATCTGCAATTAATGCTCAAGTAATAGCATATGAAAAATTAGTTTTTAACCTACTAAAAGAATCTTCTACTAATCTACTAGAATCTCTGAAAAAAGAAAAAATCTCTTTGGTAAAAGATAGTTTAAAAAATTATGAAAAATTAAAATCAGATGTAGCTAATTTCAGAGCAATGCTACCAGATTTACTTGCCAATATTAAAGGTATCAATACAGATGAATATCAATATTATTTATCAAAAATTGAATTTTTAGATCAAATTTTAGATATCATTTATTATATCTTAAATCCTACTTTTTTACATCTTCAAAACAGACATAAACCATTAACCGAATTTCAGTTAGAACAGTTGAAACATATCTTTGATATAGTGAATAACATCAGCGACATAGTAATAGATGACAATAAAGATTTAAACAATGATATCATTCATCTATTAGAAATGGAGATAGTGCAAGTAAGGCGAAATCTAATAGCTGTTTCTCTATCAGAAGATGCAAGTATCAAAATGCCACGTAGAGCTACTATATTAGTTTATAATATCTTAAATGAATGTGATAACCTTGTAAGGATACTTTATAATTTGATAGCAAATAATATTAAAAAATAGCAATTAATTTATGAAGAAAATAATTTATATATTTTATCTAATTATTAATTTAACACTAACTGCACAAAACATACAAGGTTTCTGGCAAGGGCAGTTAAAAAATGAATTGCAAAAAATCGACTTGCAATTTGGCTTTTCTTATGACAATAGCAAGAATAGTTATATAGCATATCTAACTGTTCCACAGCAAATGTTAATAAGATTAAAAATTAATAAAATTTCGGTGGCAGAGGACAGTATTAAAATTAATATTAGCAATTTTGCAGCAAAATATAATGGAAAAATAATAGATGATGATAGTATCATAGGTAACTGGTATCAATCGGGGATGAGTTTGCCATTATCATTACATAGAATTGCTGAGTCAGATACTTTTTCATTTAATAGACCACAAAATCCCTTACCTCCATTTCCATATATTTCAAAGGATATAGAATTTTATAATAAACAAGATAAAATCAAGCTAGCTGGTACTATTACTCTACCAGACAGCAATTCCAAACATCCAGCCGTAGTGCTAATATCTGGTAGTGGTCCACAGGATAGAGATGAAAGCATAGCTCTGCACAAACCTTTTGCTTTGATAGCTGATAGACTTACTAAAGCAGACATAGTAGTATTGAGATATGATGATAGAGGTGTTTATAAATCTGAAGGCAATTTCGCTACAGCTACGACTTTTGATTTCGCTAATGATGCTAGAGCCGCTATTAATTGGTTAAAAAATCAACCTTTTGTAGATAAAAATAATATTGGCGTAATAGGTCATAGCGAAGGCGGGATAATAGCATTCTATCTAGCTAGTAATGAAAAGAATTTAAAATTTGCTATAGCACTAGCAGGCGTTACTATACCATGTGATCAATTACTTGCTCTGCAATCAAAAAAGATGATGGAGCTCTATGGAGTGCCTACACTAATAACTGATGCATATTATAATTTTAATTTGCAAGCTCTGCAAATCATTAAAACTAAAACTAATGATAAGTGGCAAAATATTTTAGATAGTTTGTTTAATGAAAATTTTAACAGTATCGATAGCTCACTTCTGAGTAAATATAATATCAACAAATCATTAATCAATCAATTAATTTTCTCCTATAATAATCCATGGATGAAAACATTTATAAGTATCGATCCATCCGATTATTTAAAAAATTTAAAATGTAATACTCTAGCTCTTTTTGGCAGTAAAGATGTGCAAGTGCCAGCTATAGAAAATGATGAAATGTTTAAGCAAATTGCTCTATGTAAGAAAAAAAATTGCGTAGTAGAATCTATGACCTTTGAAGGGCTAAATCATCTTTTTCAGCATGCAAATACAGGCTCTGCAGAAGAATATGCCTTGATCGAAGAAACTATGAGAGAAGATGTAATAAAAACTATCATAGACTGGATACACAAAAATAGCAATTAATTAATACATTGAATTTGTTACTTGATAAAATAACTAAAAATTATTATAGTAAATATATCTGTAATAGCCATATTTCATAAGAGAGTAATTGATATTTAATAAAATTTTCTTATAAATTTCTTTCCCAGCCATACAAAGAAAGATCTCAGCTGGGTAAATGATTTGATAAACTTTATTATCTAAACGCCTAATAAAATTTTAAAATTATTTTTTTCTATATCTTTGATAATTTCATGAATAATATCTACATTGCTTATTCCCTCAGCTTCTGCTCTATAGTTAAGGACTAATCTATGCCTAAAAACGCTATCAGCTACTGCTATCACATCTTCGTTATCTGGAGCGAATTTACCATTAAGTAGTGCATGACATTTAGCACCTAAAATCATAAATTGACTAGATCTAGGACCACCACCCCAAGCAACATATTCTTTTGCCATTGGATGACAATCTGAATATACAGGACGAGTTTTTGCTGTTATCTGCACTGCAAATTGATAAACATGATCTGGGACATTAATTTTTCTTACCAATTTTTGATATTCTAGCAGAGTTTCTTTATCAATGATATTATTCACAGTAGGCATATCAACGAAAGTTGTCCTTTTTACAATTTCTATCTCTTCATCAATAGTCGGATAATCTAGCCAAATAGAAAACATGAATCTATCTAGTTGAGCTTCTGGTAAAGGATATGTACCTTCTTGTTCAATAGGATTCTGAGTAGCTAATACAAAAAAAGGACGATCTAGTTGGAAAGTATTACCAGCAATAGATACTGATCTCTCTTGCATAGCTTCCAAAAGTGCAGATTGTGTTTTAGGAGGAGTTCTATTGATTTCATCTGCTAAAATTATATTTGCGAAAATTGGTCCTTTATTAAAATGAAAATTTTTGTGCTCATCAAGGATTTCTGTACCTAGGATGTCTGAAGGCATCAGGTCTGGTGTAAATTGTATTCTATTAAAAGATAAACCTAATATTTGTGAAATAGTAGTTATCAAAAGTGTTTTTGCTAAGCCAGGTACACCAATTAATAAAGCATGGTTCTGTGTGAATAAGGAAATCAAAAGTTTATCTATCACATCTTCTTGACCTACAATGACTTTTGCAGTTTCTTGTTTTAAATTCTCATAAAATTCTACTAAATTTTTAGCAGCTTCAGTATCACTATTAAATTTCATACATTAATGTTTTTTTATCCATGGATATTTAAAATCGCAACCTTGATAATCTTCATCTATTTTCACATAAACTTCTTGCAATCTCTCATTTGCCCATTTAGCTAAGGCTTGATTTTTTTTCTTTTCTAGTGCTTTTAATTGTATTAGGTAATAATCAGTTTTCAAGGAAGCTTTATGTGGTGGTATATAATTTTTTAACCATAATATTCTGTAGGTAGGAGTGCCATCACTTTCCATGTATAGAAAAGGTTTAGAAAATTTAGAATTTTTCATTGTATCTAATATAGGTAAATATTTGGGATCTATTTCATTAGTAGTTAGAGTAAAGCCTCCATTAGCTGATAAAATCATTCCTCCTTGTGTTAAATCTCCTTCTAGTTTAGACATTTTTTTTGCAACATCAGCAAAATTTATTTCATTGTTAATTAATAAATTATAAACACTGTCTGCTTTTTGCTTAGCTTGTTGGATTGTTGCATTTGATGGTTGTTTGCGAACTAATATATGTCTCACATTTACTTGCTCACCTTTCCTATCAATTAATTGCACAATATGATATCCATATGAAGTTTCAATGATAGGTGATATTTCGCCTGGTTTAGTAAGAGAAAAAGCAGCATTTTCAAATGTAGGCTCCATAACTCCTTTTGTAAAATAGCCTGTCTCACCACCATTTTTGGCTGTAGCAGGATCTTCGCTATATAGCCTAGCCATCACCTCGAAATCAGATTCATTATTAATTCTTTTTTTTATATCTTGTAATTTAGAAATTAACAAATTGTTTTCTTCCTGAGTAAGAGAAGGTGCTATAGCTATTACGCCAATCTCCCATTGTGCTGGGATGATGGGTATAGAATCTGATGGCATTTTTTTATAATATTTTTCTACTTCGCTCGGTGTCACAGTAACGTTAGAAACAAGTTTATCGTGCATAGTAGTAATTAGTAATTGCTCTTTTAATGGTTCACGAAGTTCTTCTTTTAGTTCTAAAATACTTTTTTTATAATATTTTTCTAATTCTTGAACATTACCAAACATCAAGGTGAAATATCTAATCCTTCTATCTAACTCATTATTTATTTGGTCATCAGATACTTCCACAGAATCTATCTCTGCCTGCATCAGAAGGAGTTTCTGCAAAAGCATATCTTCTAATATTTCGCATTGTATCTCGTCAGTTTTTATAGTATTATCGAGAGTACCAGATATCATCAATTGTTGTATTTGCATATCTAGCTCACTTTTTAATATAATCTTATTGCCTACAATAGCTATGATTTTATCTAATATTTGAGGTGGTGTACTCTGAGAGAGCAGAATAGATGAAAAGAACAATATGGAAATTGTAAGTAAAAATATTTTTCTCATTATTAATTTTTATATAAAGATTTTAGAACTTCATCATTCACTTGCCAATGATATCTAGTTCTCAATTCATTTATCCATTGTTTCTCTAAATATGTCTGATATTCAGATATTACTAAACCTCTTACTTCGTCTAAACTTTTAGGTTGTGGCGCGATGATATCTTGTAACCAATATATTTCGTAAGAATTATTATTTTCTTTTGATAATATAGCATTTACAGTTTTTTCTAACCCAATATCAGCTAATTTTTTAGTTTCTATTACCATAGAATCATAACTTACCACATTGCTTTTTTTATTAATTTTAGATAAAATCAAATTTGGATTAAATTGAGATTTTTGAATATTTTTTTGTAAAGTTTTTTGAACCTTTTGAGCAATTTTAGCATCATTTGTTGTGAAAATGCCGATTTTAGCCTTTTCTTCAGTTAAATATTTATTTTTTATAGTTTCATAATAAGCTTTTAAGCCAGTAGTGTCCTTCATAGCTTTACTCCATACATTTTGGTCCATCAGATTAAAAATTAAAATTCCTTCTTTATAATCATTAATTTGAGCAGCAAATTTAGGATTCTTTTTTTCTAAATTTTCTTTTTCTATTTCTATAATTTTATCATTTAAAAAATTATCAAACATTTTATTAACAAATATTTGAATATCATCAGTATTAGTAAATAAGCTTTGATTTTTTTTGATATAATTAGCGAAATCTTTAATATAAATAGGATGATCATCTATTTTTACTAAAATATTATCTAAATTTGGAATTTGAGATTCCTTAAAAGATCGTTTTATTAAAGAATCTTTATTTATAGATTTAGCAATATTTACGAGTGATTTTTTATCATATTGAATTTTATATACATGTTTTAGGCTATCAGCTATTTTTTTCTGAGCTAATAGATAACGAGAGTCTTTATATAATTTGGTTAATAATTCTTGTTTCACTGAAGCAAATTCAGGTGGAGATTGTTTATCTATCAACTTAATAATATGCCAGCCATAAAAAGTTTCTACCGGAGGAATATAATCACCAGGTTTATGATTGTAAATAGGTTGCACAAAAGAAGGTACTAACCTAAAAGGAGTGAGCCAAGGCAATTCGCCACCTTTATTAGCAGAACCTTTATCTTCACTATGTAGACTTGCTAACTCAGCAAAATCTGCACCACGCAAAATTTCTTTATAAATGCTATCAGCTTTTGCTTTAATAGATTCTTTGTCTTGAGCAGTTGCATTAGGAGGATACATTAAAAGAATATGAGCAATTTTAAATCTATAAATAGCTGGATGCTTTTCCGTCAGTTTGATAATATGATAACCTACTGGAGTTCTTACTGGGAGAGATATTTCACCTACATTTAAATTGTAAGCAGCGGTTTCAAATTCATACAACATGTTAAAAACATTAAAATATCCTAAATCTCCGCCATTACCTGGTATCAATCTACCATCAGCTGTATTTTGGTCTCTAGCACTGTTATCATCACTCATTTCAATAGCTAATTTAGCAAAATCAGCGCCATTAAGTAATTTTTTTCTAATTTCTAAAGCTTTATTATAAGCTTTCAGAGTATCTTTAGGATTAGCATAGGGAGAGAGTTTAACCAAAATATGACTCACTCTCACATCATTTTGTATTCTAGTATAAGCTTCATTTAAGAGTTTATCTACAGTATTTTTGTCAATTAGATAAGATTGAGCTAGTTGATCTCTGTATTTTTGAAATTCATTAATGAAATTTTTTTGCGTATCTAAACTTAGACGTTGAATTTCCATTAATTTGAGTTTATAATTAATAAACAAATCCAGATATTCATCAATACTAGCTTTAGAATAGTCTACATTTTTGTTATTTTTAGTATAAATATCCAAAAATTCTGAAACTGGAACTTTTTGATTTTCAATTACTAATAATGTTTTATCATTTTGTCCGATTAGTGTTAAGGACAATAAAACTGATAAAATTGCAATACTTAAATATTTTTTCATAATAAAATAATTTTTTAATTACCTAGAATAATTAGGAGCTTCTCTGATGATAGTAACGTCATGCGGATGTGACTCGATGATGCCAGCATTAGAGATATGAATAAATTTAGCTTGTCTAAGATTTTCAATAGTTTTAGCACCACAGTAGCCCATGCCTGATCTCAGCCCACCGATCATTTGGTAGACTACTTCTGATAGATTTCCTTTATAAGGTACTCTACCGACGATACCCTCTGGAACTAGTTTTTTAATATCTTCTTCCATATCTTGAAAATATCTATCTTTGGAACCTTGCTGCATAGCTTCTATGCTTCCCATGCCTCTATAAACTTTATATTTACGACCTTCTAAAATAATAGTTTCACCTGGTGCCTCATCTACACCAGCAAAGAGACTACCTATCATTACACTGCTAGCACCTGCAGCCAAAGCTTTAACTATATCTCCAGTATATCTAATGCCGCCATCAGCAATAATAGGAATTCCTTTTTCTTTCAAAACTGAAGATGCATACATAATAGCTGATAATTGAGGGACGCCTACACCAGCGATTACTCTAGTAGTGCAAATAGAACCTGGTCCAATACCTACTTTTACGCAATCAGCACCAGCATCTGCTAATGCTTGTGCACCATCAGTCGTAGCTATATTACCAGCTATTAATTGAATATTTTTAAAAGTAGATTTAATTTTTTTAATAGTTTCCAAAACCTTAGCCGATTGTCCATGAGCAGTATCTACTACGATAGCATCAGCATTAACAGATAACAAGGCTTCCACTCTTTCTAAAGTATTAGTAGTTATTCCTACAGCAGCAGCTACACGTAATCTACCTAAATCATCTTTACAAGAATTAGGTCTTTCACGTAGTTTCATAATGTCCTTATAAGTGATCAAACCTATTAAAACTCCATTTTTATCTATAACAGGTAATTTTTCGATTTTATATTTTTGCAAAATAGCCTCAGCAGTATTAAAATCAGTAAATTCATTAACAGTGATTAAATTGTCTTTAGTCATAACCTCATAGATAAGTTTAGAATAGTCGTTTTCGAAACGTAAATCTCTATTAGTTACTATACCAATTAATTTACGATTAGCTTCAACAACAGGAATGCCACCAATGTGATTTTCAGACATTATTTTCAATGCATCACCGACAGTATTATCGGCAAAAATAGTTATAGGATCTATAATCATGCCGTTTTCAGCACGCTTCACCTTTTTCACTTCGAGAGCTTGATCTTCAATAGATAAATTTTTGTGGATAACACCAATGCCACCTTCCTGAGCCATAGCAATTGCCATCTTAGCTTCTGTGACAGTATCCATTGCCGCCGAAAGTAAAGGAATATTTAGTTTTATATCTTTTGTCAAATAAGTGCTTGTATCGACTTCTCTGGGTAAAACCTCACTATATGCAGGCATCAGCAAAACATCATCAAAGGTTATACCTTCATCTATTATTTTATTTTCATTCATAATTAATAAATTTATGCAAAAATACAATGAAAATAGAAAATGAAAATTCAAAATTTAATTTATAACCAAACATTTAATAATTTTTTAAGAATAAACTCAATTGTTTGAATAATTTGTATAAAAATTGAAAGATTTAATGAAATAAAATGTAAAGTAGAGAGGTGAGTATGGTGGGGAATCTGGGGTTCGAGAAATATCAAATTTTTGTTATACTTTACAGTATTTTAATCATATATTTGGCTAACTATCTCTCTATACTTGTCCCACGCCCACCTATCATGCGATGACAAGTTCAGCAGCCTGCCAATGTCTGGATCTATCAACTCTTTTAAGTACTTATTCATTATCACAAACCACATCAAGTAGCTCTGTAA
>JAPXMM010000055.1:0-14708 GCA_033809015.1 Bacteroidales bacterium | reverse complement strand
TCTCTCGAAATCTATTTGTATCGTTAATCTGCCAAACTTATTTAATTCTGGTTTCTCAAATATTATTTCCTTGATATACCATGGCTTTTCTAAATTTAATGCCAAACTAAATATCTCCTTTGAGTTCATAGCTTTTTTTATCCAAATTTACTATTTTTTTATTTACCCACTCAAAACATTATAGAACCTTATAAATTAATTGAAATAAGTGCTTAGATAATAAATTTCCCCAGCGGAGATTTTTATTTGATTATTTCTTTTTATATATGAAAAAGAAAAGGTTTAAAATAATTTTGTATTCATAAAAATTCCTTTTGTCAATTTAATCTAGCTGATAATGAAAAAAACAAATACTACAATAATATTTTGTATAGTTATAATGATTTTGTGTTCTTGCAAAAAAGACACAGAAAATAAAAAAGCTGAATGGATTGAAAATACTTTTGCAAGTCTTGAAAATAATCATTATACAAAAGTAAAAGCAATTTCTTGGTGGCACAAAAATTTTGACAATTTTTTCTTGTAAATAAACTTTTCAAAAGAAAGTTTAAAAGCCTATAGAAAAGGTGTTAGTTCACCAACATTTATAACAGTGGCAAATTTTAATTCAATAAACTTATTGAACCAACTGTAGGAATTTACCATTCAGCATATTATGGTTTTGTTGAAACAGAAGATATTGTAACCGCAGAGCGAATTAAAGATTTTGAAACTTTAGCAAACCAAAATATTGTTTTTACATATTTTTCAAACAATTGGTATAATAATATTCATTTCTCTACAGCAGAAATAAACTTAATTAAAGGAGAAGGAAAATTACAAAAATTAATACAAAAAAACAAAAAATATGTAAATAACTTATTTAGATATTAAATTAGTACCTGTTTAGTTTCATGCCGTTGTAGGTTATAAAATTTATTTGTAATTTATCCATCAAATAAAGCTTTTTCTATCTTTGTATTTATAAAAAACATTTGTCTCTTAAATCAGTTTAATATATTTTACCTGCATTTAAATAAAAAAAGCGTAAATATTTATATTTACGCTTTTTATGAGAGTAAAAAAATGGAATAATTATAAATTATTCTTTATTATTTTCATTTTCTAAATCAGGTTTAGATACAGGTTCAGCATTTATATCTGTAGATACAGGCTCTGCATTTATATCAGTTTGATCTGTATCGATATCTTTAGCTTCAGATTCAGTATCGGTAGGAGTAGATTTTTTGGGTCTGCCACCACCACGTCTAGTTTTAGGTTTAGCAGCAGCTTTAGAAGTTTTAGATTGAGTATATTCTTCGTTAAAATCTACTAATTCTATCATACACATATGAGCTGCATCTCCAATACGATACCCAGTTTTTAGGATACGAGTATACCCACCTGGTCTATTTACTACTTTAGGAGCTATCTCATCGAATAATATTTTCACTGCTTCTTTGTTTTGTAATTTAGCGAAAGCTAATCTTCTATTAGCAGTATTATCATTTTTGGTGAGAGTGATTATAGGTTCTATAAATTTTCGTAATTCTTTTGCTTTAGGAACGGTAGTATTTATTCTTTTATGTTTTATCAATGCGATTGATAAATTTTTTAATAACGCCTTATGATGAGCAGAGGTACGTCCTAAATGATTAACTTTATTTCTATGTCTCATAACTTTATTCTTTATCTAAATTATACTTGGAAACATTCATACCAAAATAGAGATTTTTAGATTTTACTAATTCTTCAACTTCAGAAAGTGATTTTTTACCAAAATTTCTAAACTTTAGCAAATCATTTTTATTATAGCTAACTAATTGGCCTAATGTTTCAATATCAGCTGCTTTCAAACAATTAATAGCTCGCACGCTAAGGTCTAAATCTGAGAGTTTAGTTAGCAAAAGTTTTCGCATTTGCTCATAGTTATCATCCATATTATCGTCTTTAGTCTCTTCTACTCTTTCTAAACTACTTTGCAGAGTATATTTTTTTTCTAAGAAAACTTCAAGATGTTGCATTAGAATATTAGCAGAGTCATTAATTGCTGTATAAGGGCTTAAAGTACCATCAGTAATAATCTCTAAGATTAATTTTTCATAATCAGTTTTTTGACCTACACGAAAATTTTCTACAGAATAAGAAACATTTTTTATAGGAGTAAATACTGCATCTAGAGTGATAGTATTTAATGGAGTGTCATGATCTTTTAGTTCTTCTGCTAGCACATAGCCGCGACCTTTTTGAATTTTAAGATCAATATTAAGTTCTACAGTTGGTTCAAGAGTACAAATATGTAAATCAGGATTTATAACAGTAAAATTAGTTAAATATTTATTTATATCACCAGCTTTAAATTCTGTTTGGCCAGTAATAATAATATTTATATTTTCAGAATCTACATTCTCAAAATTTGGTTTTAGTCTTACTTGTTTTAAATTTAAACCAATAAAAATAACATCTTCTAAAACTCCATCAATAGAAGTATATTCATGAGGAACCTCATTAATACGAAATTGAGTTATTGCATAACCTTCTAAAGAAGACAAAAGTACTCTTCTAAGAGCATTACCAATAGTAATGCCATAACCAGGTTCTAATGGTTGTAATTCAAATACACCATAAGTTTCTGTATTTTCGGTTATGATAACTTGATCAGGTTTTTGGAAATCCAATAATGCCATAATATTATTTTACTTACTATATAATTCTACGATTAACTGTTCATTAATATTTTCAGGAATTTCAGCACGAACAGGATATTGCAAAAAAGTACCTTCCATATTAGATTGATCCCATTGTAGCCAAGAATATTTATCTACTCTAGCAGCTAATGATTCCTGAATAACGAATAAAGATTTTGATTTTTCTCTAACGCCAACGACATCACCTGGTCTTATCATAAATGATGGTATATTAACAACCTTACCATTGACAGTAATATGTTTATGAGATACTAATTGTCTAGCCGCGGGGCGTGTTTTTGCTATACCTAATCTATACACAACATTATCTAGACGAGATTCTAATATTTGCATTAAATTCTCACCAGTAACACCACCTTTAGATATAGCTATTTGATAAAATCTTCTAAATTGAGCTTCTTGAACTCCATAGGTATATTTTGCCTTTTGTTTTTCTAGCAGCTGCAATCTATATTCGCTAGGTTTTCTTCTTTTTCTAGCTAAGCCATGCAGACCAGGGGGATAATTCTTTCTTTCATAATGTTTATCATATCCATACACTGGAGATCCTAATGAACGAGCTATTTTAGTTTTTGGACCTATATATCTTGCCATAATTTTTATTTTTAACTTTTTATAATTTTATATATTAAACTTTACGACGTTTAGGAGGTCTGCATCCATTATGAGGTACTGGAGTAATATCATAAATAGTAGTAACCTCGATGCCAGCATTATGAATAGTACGAATAGCACTTTCACGACCTGAACCTGGTCCTTTAACATAGACTTTTACTTTTTTAAGTCCAGCGTCTAAAGCTACTTTAGCAGCATCTTCTGCTGCTACTTGTGCTGCATAAGGTGTATTTTTTTTACTACCTCTGAAACCCATTTTCCCGGCTGATGACCATGAAATGACATCACCTTTTTCATTTGTTAAGGTAACTATCACATTATTAAACGTTGCTTGTATATATGCACAACCGAAGGGTTCAACTTTAACAACTCTTTTTTTTGTAGTTGTTCTTGAGCGTGTTTTAGCCATAATAAATCTTTTTTAATTTTTTAACCTTTAGGTGCTTTTTTCTTTCCTGCAACGGTCTTTTTTCTACCTTTGCGGGTACGTGCATTGGTGCGGGTACGTTGTCCACGTACAGGTAATCCAAGACGATGACGTAAACCTCTATAACAGCCTATATCTATAAGGCGTTTAATATTCATTTGTACTTCTGAACGTAAGGCTCCTTCAGTCTTTATCTCATCATTAATGATTTGACGAATTCTGCTTATCTCATCATCAGTCCAATCTTTTACTTTTTTATCAAAGTCTACGTTTGCCTTGCTTAACACATAACGAGCTGTACTTCTACCTATTCCATAGATATAGGTAAGGGCTATCTCGCCATGTTTGTTATTAGGTAAATCTACTCCAACGATTCTTGCCATATTTTCGTTTATCTTTTTTTAATTTTCCCCATTAAAATGTTTGCTTATCCTTGTCTTTGTTTATATTTAGGATTTTTCTTATTTATTATATACACTCTGCCTTTTCTTCTTACAATTTTGTCATCAGGTGTACGTTTTTTCACTGAAGCTCTTACTTTCATAATATTTTTATTTTTTTAATATCTATAAACTATTCTTCCTCTCGTAAGGTCATATGGAGACATCTCGACTCGTACTTTATCACCTGGTAAAATACGTATATAATGCATCCTCATTTTGCCACTAATATGAGCTAAAATAACATGACCATT
The DNA here is from genome assembly GCA_033809015.1 of Bacteroidales bacterium. Classification (GTDB taxonomy): domain Bacteria; phylum Bacteroidota; class Bacteroidia; order Bacteroidales; family DTU049; genus DTU049. The sequence goes on along the minus strand of JAPXMM010000055.1, from coordinate 10,285 downwards.
ATCTAATTCTACTCTAAACATCGCATTACCTAAGCTTTCATTTACGATTCCATCTTTCTCTATTACATTTTGTTTTGGCATAATTAATTAACCTTCCATTTTTCATCAATATAATTATAAGTCGACAAAATTACAGATTTTTTTTGATTTATCCAAACCATATGCTCGAAATGAGCTGCTGGCTTATGATCTTTAGTACGCACAGTCCATCCATCACTTTCATCGAAAACAACATCTTTCTTACCCATATTAATCATCGGTTCTATACAAATAACCATGCCATCTTCTAACAAATGTCCTTTGCCTTTTTTACCATAATTAGGTACTTGTGGATACTCATGCATTGCTTTACCTATACCATGTCCTACCAACTCACGCACTACAGAAAATCCATTTCTCTCTACATAAAGCTGAATAGCGAAACCTATATCTCCAGTTTTATTTCCTGCAATTGCTTGTTCTATCCCTTTATATAATGACTCTAAGGTAACTTTAACTAATTTTCTAACTTTTTCATCTACTGGTTCTAAAATAAATGTATAAGCATAATCACCGCAATAACCATTTAAAAATGCTCCACAATCCACAGACACTATATCACCTTCTTTAATTACTTGATCTTTAGGTATTCCATGCACTACAACATCATTAATAGAAATGCAAAGAGTAGCAGGATATCCATTAAAATTTTTAAAAGAGGGAGTACCACCATTATCTCTGATAAATTCCTCAGCAACATGGTCTAGATCTCTTGCTAATACTCCTGGTTTTAACACTTTAGAAACTTCTCCTAATGTTCTTCCTACCAAGTCTGCACTTTTTTTCATCAACTCCAACTCTTCTAAATCTTTAATTATCATTATTATGCACCTCCATAAATAGATCTACCCTTTAGTTTACCTTTTTTCATAAAACCATCATAATGTCTCATCAATAAATGGCTCTCTATTTGCTGCAATGTATCCAATACTACACCTACCATAATTAATAAAGAGGTACCACCATAAAATTGTGCAAATTGTGATGTAATACCAAAATTACTAACTATTGCTGGTAAAATAGCAATTATAGCTAAGAAAATAGAACCTGGTAAAGTAATACGAGACATAATAGTATCAATATATTCTGCTGTCTTTTTACCTGGCTTAATTCCAGGAATGAAACCATTGTTTTTCTTAAGTTCATCAGCTATTTGTTGTGGATTAAAAGTAATAGCAGTGTAGAAATAAGTAAATACTATAATCAACACTGAAAAAGTAAAATTATACCAAAATCCATTAAAATTTGAAAAAGCAGTTACAAACCAACCACCACTCTGATAATTAGCAAAACCAGCAATAGTAATAGGCAAAAACATTATGGCTTGAGCAAAAATTATTGGCATTACACCAGCAGCATTTACTTTTAATGGTAAATATTGTCTCACACCACCATATTGTTTATTGCCAACCACTCTTTTAGCATATTGTACGGGTATTTTTCTTGTACCTTGAATAAGTAAAATAGTAAATAATATTACAGCAATTAGCACAATAATTTCTATAATCAAAGCAAATATACCACCAGCTTTTACAGACATACGAGAACTAAATTCTGCAGCAATTGCCATAGGAAGTCTAGCGATGATACCTATCATAATTATTAGCGATATACCATTGCCGATGCCTTTGTCAGTAATTTTTTCTCCTAACCACATAACAAATAAAGTACCAGCTGTTAGAAGTACTGTAGCAGCAAATCTAAAAATAAACGGTATGCCAGCACCTGTGAAAGGATAAATAGCCTGAGGTGGTAATTGTGCAGCTAAATAAGTAATATATCCTTGTGCTTGTGCTATTGTAACTACAATAGTTAAATAACGTGTTATCTGATTTAATCTTCGTCTACCACTTTCACCTTCTTTTTGCATACGCTGAAAAGTAGGGATGACGACTGTTAATAATTGAATAATAATAGAAGCAGATATATAAGGCATAATACCTAACGCTAAAATGGAAGCATTAGAGAATGCACCACCAGCGAACATATTAATCATTCCTAATAAACCACCTTGACTTTGTCTAGCAAAACCACTAGCTTTTATAAGACTAGCATTAATGCCAGGTAAAACTATATGAGTACCAAAACGATACACCAATAGTAGTAATAAAGTATAGAGGATACGTTTTTTTAAATCCTCAATTTTAAAAATATTTCTAAAAGTTTGTATAATGTTGCTCATTAATCTATAATTTTAACATTACCACCTAATTTTTCGATTTCTTCAATAGCTTTTTTTGAAAAAGCATGAGCAGAAACTTCTACAGATTTTTTCAGCTCACCACGAGCTAAAATTTTAACCTTAACATTTTTACTAATAAATCCATTTTTATATAAAATATCTGGATTAATAGTATTTATATTTAATTTGTCAACTATATATTGAATATTATCTAAATTAATAGGTTGATATATTTCTTTAAAAATATTTTTAAAACCAAATTTAGGTGTTCTACGGTGTAGAGGCATTTGACCACCTTCGAAACCGAGTTTACGAGTATAGCCATTACGAGATTGTTGGCCTTTAGTACCACGACCTGAAGTACCACCTTTTTTAGAGCCTTCACCACGGCCTAGCCTAGTACTTGATTTTACAGAGCCTTTTGCTGGTTTTAGATTATTTAGATCCATAATTAATATTTTTTAAATTTCTTCTACTTTAACTAAATGTTCAATTTTTCTTATCATACCACGAATATCCGGACGATCTTCAAAGATTTTACTATGATTTAATTTTTTCAATCCCAATGCTGCAGCAGTTCTTTTTTGATCTATTGGGCGTCCAATAATACTTCTCACAAGGGTTACTTTGATTTGCTTCATAATAACTGGGTTTATTTACTTAATAATTTTTCTACTGGAATATTTCTGAGTTCAGCTATAGTGTATAGGTCACGTAATTCACTAAGAGCCTTTATGGTAGCTTTCACTACATTATGAGGATTAGAAGAACCTATACATTTAGCTAGCACGTTTTTAACGCCAGCACTTTCTAAAACGGCACGCATAGCTCCACCAGCGATAACACCAGTACCAGGAGCAGCAGGTTTAATAATGACCTTAGCAGCGCCGTATTTAGATATTTGTTCATGAGGTAAAGTACCATTATGAATGTTAACTTTAATTAAATTCTTTTTAGCATCATCAATAGCTTTTTGGATAGCCAAAGGAACTTCTCTAGCTTTACCTAGTCCATAACCAACGATACCATTTTCATTACCTACTACCACTAATGCAGCAAAGCTAAATGTTCTACCACCTTTAGTAACTTTTGTTACTCTCTGAATAGAGACTAATCTATCTTTTAATTCTGTATCAGTAGCTTTTACTTTTCTAACTATATTTGCCATAAAATTTAAAATTTAAGCCCATTTTCTCTTGCACTATCAGCTAGTGCTTTAATTCTACCATGATATAAATATCCGTTACGATCAAAAACAACTGCATCGATACCAGCATCTAAAGCTTTTTTAGCAATCAATTTACCTACTTCTTTAGATTTATCTGTCTTAGACAGTTTTTGATCTTTTATTTCTTTTGAAAGAGATGATACACTCATAATGGTTACATGCTTTACATCATCAATTATTTGAGCATAAATCTCTTTATCACTTCTATAAACACATAAGCGTGGTCTATCTGCTGTACCATAATATTTTTTTCTGATACGCATTTTGATTCTACGCCTTCTTGCTTCTTTTTTGTTTTTAATCTTGGGTTCCATAGTTATAATATTAATTATTTAACAGAAGCTGCAGCTTTACCAGCTTTACGACGAATATATTCACCTTGATATTTGATACCCTTGCCTTTATAAGGTTCTGGTTTTCTAAGAGAACGTATCTTAGCAGCTACCTGGCCTAACAGTTGTTTGTCGAAAGATTTCAAAATTATTTTAGGATTTGCACCTCTTTCTGTAACAGTAGTAACAGAGATTTCTGGAGGTAACTCAAACAATACAGTATGAGAAAATCCTAATGAAAGTTCTAAAATTTGTCCTTGAGCTTGAGCTTTATACCCCACACCTACTAATTCTAATGTTTTAGTAAACCCTTCAGAAACACCAATAACCATGTTATTTAATAAAGCTCTGTAGAGGCCATGGTACATATGTGTTTGTTTTTCGTCATTTAAACGAGTAAGCGTCAAAGTATCGCCATCGATATTAATTTTTATAGATGAATGAACAAATTGAGTTAATTGTCCCAATTTTCCTTTAACTGTGACTATATTATCAGTAGATATATCTATAGATACTCCCTGAGGTATTTTAATTGGTAAATTTCCTATTCTAGACATTACTAACTCCTTATTTTAAATTAAGAAACATAACAAATGACTTCGCCGCCGATGTGGCGATTACGAGCTTCTCTATCTGTCATGAGACCTTCTGATGTACTAATAATAGCCACGCCTAGTCCATTCATGACTTTAGGTAGATTATCAGCTTTTTTATAAATACGTCTTCCTGGTTTAGAAACACGCTCTAATTTTTGTATAGGGCTAATCTTCATTGTAGGATGATACTTTAATGCTATAATAAGTTTGCGAGGAAATGATTCTTCATCAACTTTAAAATTCAAAATATATCCTTCATCTTTTAAAATTTGAGTCAAAGAAATAAGCAAATTACTTGCTGGCATCTCTACAATACGATGTTTTGCACTAATTGCATTCCTAATTCGTGTCAGGTAATCAGCAATTGGATCTGTTGTCATATTTATTTTTCTTTTTTTTATTAATTTAATATTTTTTAAAAATGCAAAATTACAAATTATACATTAATTACAAATCAAAAAATAGTAAAATATATTAAAACTTTGTAACATATCTTACCAACTAGCTTTTTTAACTCCTGGTATCATACCTTTAGAAGCTAATTCACGAAATTCTATACGAGAAATTCCAAAATATCTAATATAGCCTCTTGGTCTGCCAGAGAGGGCACATCTATTTCTCATTCTCACTGGAGATGCATCGCGTGGTAATTTTTGCAACCCTACATAATCTCCTTTTGCTTTTAACTCTGCACGTTTACTAGCATATTTATCTACCGTCTGCCTTCTTTTTCTCTCACGCGCTTTAATTGATTCTTTTGCCATATATTTAAACAATTTTTATTTTCTAAAAGGAATACCCATAAATTTTAATAAAGCATAAGCTTCTTTATCAGTTTTAGCAGTAGTGATGATATTAATATCCATACCAAGGATTTTATTTACCTTATCCATATTTATTTCAGGGAAAATAATTTGTTCACTAATACCAAAAGAGAAATTGCCTCTTCCATCGAAACCATTATCATTAATACCATGAAAATCTCGGATACGTGGTATAGCAATAGATATCAACCTATCAAGAAAATCATACATATTGTCGTTTCTCAAAGTAACCTTTGTCCCTATAGGCATGCCTTTTCTAATTTTAAAATTATTAATATCTTTTTTAGCATAAGTAGTTATAGCTTTTTGTCCAGTAATCATAGTAAGTTCATTTAGAGCAGCCTCAATAAGTTTACGATCTTGAGTAGCTGCTCCAATACCTTGGTTAACGACAATTTTTTCAATTTTAGGTACCTGCATAATATTTTTGTAAGTAAATTCCTTCATCATAGCAGGAACTACTTCGTCGTAATATTTTTTCTTTAATCTTGGAATATAAGTTGTTGTTGTCATTTAATTACCTCCCCTGTTTTTTTAGCATATCTAACTAATTTACCATTTTCATCACGTTTTCTGCCAATGCGAGTAGGAGCATTACCTACTAATAACATAACATTAGAGATATGAATAGGAGCTTCTTGTTCTATTCTCCCACCTTGAGGATGAGCAGCAGAAGGTTTAGAATGTTTAATAATAATATTAACACCTTCTACAATAACACGATGCTCTTTAGGTAAAACCATAAGTACTCTACCCTCAGCGCCTTTATCATCACCTGCTATCACACGCACTTGATCACCTTTTTTTATTTTTACTTTAACCTTTTTTTCAGGTTTTTTATTTTTGGTTTTAGCCATAATTAAAAATATATTTTAGAATTTAAAAACATAATTAAATAACTTCTGGAGCTAGTGAAACGATTTTCATATAATGTTTCTCTCTGAGTTCACGAGGTACAGGACCGAAGATACGAGTAGCACGTAGTTCGTCATTAGGAGTGAGCAAAACACATGCATTATCATCAAATCTTATATAAGACCCATCAGCTCTTTTAATTTCTTTTTTAGTGCGAACGATAACTGCTTTAGTAACAGTTCCTTTTTTTATATTACCAGAAGGGATAGCACTTTTCACAGTAACTATAATTTTATCTCCTACAGTAGCATATCTTTTACCTGTGCCACCAAGGACGCGGATACACAAAACTTCTTTTGCGCCACTATTATCCGCAACTTTTAAGCGACTTTCTTGTTGTATCATAACTATTTACTCTTTTCAATGATTTCGACTACTCTCCAATGTTTATTTTTGCTTAAAGGTCTAGTTTCTACTATACGCACTTTATCACCTATGCTACATTGATTATTTTCATCATGAGCCATAAATTTGCTAGCTTTTTTAACATATTTTTTATACAGAGGGTCCATTTTTTGATAGTTTACACGTACCACAACGGACTTATTCATTTTATTACTCACGACGATGCCAATGCGTTCTTTTCTATTTTCTTTTTTAACCTTTTCCATTATTATTTGGATTTATTAATATTTGCTTGTTTTTCATTATTTTCACGTTCGGTTAGTACTGTTAGAATACGAGCAATGTCTTTTCTAATTTCTCTAAATCTTGTAGTATTATCTACTGGAGAAATAGCGTGGTTCATTTTTAATTTAGCATATTCGAGTTTTAGCTCATCGAGTCTTTCTTTTAACTCTTTTGATGATAACTCTCTAATTACAGATATTTCCATAAAATCTATCTCCTCATTTTAAATTATTCGACAAAATCTCTACTTATGATAAACTTAGTTTTCACAGGTAATTTTTGAGCTGCTAAGCGCATGGCTTCTTTAGCGATATCAAGAGGTACACCCTCAATCTCAAACAATATTCTACCCGGTAGAACTGGAGCGACAAAATATTCAGGATTACCTTTACCTTTACCCATACGTACCTCGTTAGGTTTTTTAGTCACAGGTTTATCGGGGAAGATTCTAATCCAAAGTTGCCCTTCACGTTTCATATAACGAGTAGCTGCTTGACGAGCAGCTTCTATTTGGCGAGCTGTTATCCATGCAGATTCTAGGGTTTTCAAACCAAAAGATCCAAATGCTAATTGAGTACCTCTATTAGCATTGCCTTTCATTTTACCCTTCTGGGCTTTTCTATATTTAGTTTTCTTTGGCTGTAACATTTTAAAAAATTTTTAAATTAATTAACAATTATTTTTTTCTACGTGGAGAACGTCTAGAATGGTTTGAAGGTTGATTTCCTTTAGTATTGGCAGTTTCTAAACCATAAAAATCTGGTTTACGATATACCATACCTCTGCAAACCCATACTTTAATACCTAATCTACCATAAACTGTATGAGCTTCTCCTAAAGCATAATCGATATCTGCTCTAAAAGTGTGCAAGGGTATTTGTCCTTCTTTGAATTCTTCTTTTCTAGCCATTTCAGCACCACCAATACGTCCAGAGATAGATACCTTGATACCATCAGCACCAGCTCTAATAGTATTTGCTACTGCTGATTTGATAGCTCTTCTATATGCTATACGACCTTCTATCTGTTTAGCAATATTTTTTGCTATAATAGTAGCATCTAGTTCAGGTTTTTTAACTTCATGGATATAAATCTGAATATCTTTATTTGTCAATCTTTTAAGCTCTTCTTTTAGTTTATCTGCTTCGCTACCTTTGGCACCAATAATCATACCTGGACGAGCAGCATAAATAGTGATATTAACGAATTTTATAGTTCTTTCGATGATTATATGAGATAATTGAGCTTTTTCTAATCTAGAATTCAGATAATTACGGATTTTTATATCTTCAGCAAGTTTTTCAGAATAATTTTTTCCGCCATACCATATAGAATCCCATGTGCGGGTGATGCCTAATCTATTAGAAATTGGATTTGTTTTTTGTCCCATTATTCCTCCGTATTATTAGATGATTCGACTTTATTATTTGTTATCATATTCATTTCTTCTGCTTTACTTCCTAATTCCATATAAACATGGCAAGATTCCTTTCTAATAGGATTAGCACTACCACGAGGAGCAGAAATAAATCTTTTAAGAGCAGGCCCTTGATTTACCATAATCGTTTTCACGTATAACTGTGCTTCTTCTATTCTAAGACCTGATTTCGATTTTTGTTTATAGTTGTCAATATTATGAAGTAACAATTTATATAAAAATCTAGCGCCTTTTTTAGGAGTAGTTTTTAAAATAACAAGAGCATCCTCAACAGATTTACCTCTCACTAGATTAGCTACTGGACGCATTTTTCTAGCTGATACAGGGCATTTATTGAGTTTAGCAAAATATGTTTTGCTTTTTTTCTCTTTTATAGCTTCTGCCATTAATCTTTTTCTTTTTCCCATAGCAATAACTTAAAAAATTATTTTCTTTTATCTTCTTTTCTATTACCTGCATGACCACGAAATATTCGTGTAGGAGCAAATTCACCTAATTTATGACCTACCATATTTTCAGTAACATAAACTGGAATAAATGTTTTACCATTATGCACTGCAATAGTCAGACCTACAAAGTCTGGAGTAATCATTGAAGCTCTTGAGTAAGTTTTAATAACTTGCTTTTTTGATGCAGCTTGCATATTTAAAACTTTTTTTTCAAGCTTATAATGTACATAAGGTCCTTTTTTTAATGAGCGACTCATATATTTCTTTTATTTTTTTCTACGTTCAATGATAAATTTATTCGTTGTTTTATTTTTCTTACGAGTTTTGTAACCTTTAGCATAAATGCCATTGCGACTACGTGGATGGCCACCAGAAGCTTTACCTTCACCACCACCCATTGGGTGATCTACTGGGTTCATAGCGACACCACGATTTCTAGGTCTACGACCCAACCAACGTCTGCGTCCTGCTTTACCATGTTTGATCAAGCTATGTTCTGTATTTGAACACATTCCAATAGTTGCCTTGCAATTTACTGGTACTAGTCTAGTTTCGCCACTAGGCATTTTAATAACAGCATACTTATTATCACGTGATAATAATTGTGCATATGATCCTGCGCTTCTAGCTATTTTAGCACCTTGATTAGGGAACATCTCAATATTATGTATTAAAGATCCTAAAGGAATATCACTCAGATACAAGCAGTTTCCTATTTCAGGAGGTACATTTTTACCAGAAATTATAGTTTGTCCTACTTTTAATCCTTGAGGAGCAATAATATATCTTTTTTCGCCATCTTTATATGCTACTAAAGCTATTCTAGTAGTACGATTGGGGTCATATTCAATAGACTTCACTGTAGCAGGTATACCATCTTTATCTCTTCTGAAATCGATAATACGGTACATTCTTTTATGACCACCGCCACGATATCTAATAGTTCTATGACCCTCATTATTACGACCACCAGTTTTTTTACAAGGAACTAATAAACTTTTTTCAGGTTTATCAGTAGTGATTTCAGAGAAATCATTTATAATTTTAAAACGTAATCCTGGTGTTACTGGTTTAAATTTTTTTAATCCCATTACTTACAATCTTTTAAATATTACTATAAAAATCTATTGAATAACCATCTTTCAAAAATACAGTAGCTTTTTTGAAAGCAGGTGTACGACCTTCTATCCAGCCAGTACGTGTACCTCTCAGCTTTTTCTTACCTTGAAAATTAGAGGTATTTACTTTTTCTACTTGCACATTATAAAGCCATTCTACTGCTTTTTTAATATCATATTTAGTAGCTTTAGGATTTACTATAAAAGTATATCTATTACTAAATTTCTCTGTTTGCTGAGTAGCTTTTTCAGTAATATGAGGTTTTATTATTATATCTTTAGGTTCCATAATAATTATGCTTTTTGAAATCTTAATAAAATATTTTCTATAATAGGTAGGCTAGCTTCATTAATTATTAAACAATTTGCATTTAACACATCATAAGTATTTAATTTTGAAGCCAACAAAATTTTCACTTTAGGTAAATTTCTAGCAGATAAAATAATAGAATCATTAAGCTTATCGACTAAAAATAAAGTTTTCTTATCACTAATTTTCAGATTATTCAATATTTGTTTAAAATTTTTAGTTTT
>JAPXMM010000054.1:0-14801 GCA_033809015.1 Bacteroidales bacterium | reverse complement strand
TCTTGCTTACTCATAGAGATATACTCGTCTACGTCTTCGATTATCTGTTTCATAATTTTAATAATTTTTTTACAAATATATAAAAAATTTTAATTAGTTATCCAATATAAATTTAAAAATTATTTATTATGTCTTATTGCTACGTTTAATCTACCTGTAAAATGATTACTTTATTTAACGCCTATTTCTAATAATTAAAAAATTATTTGTTTGTTCTCCAAATTTTTTTACATTTGCATAACTTTAATATATCTTATATGTTTATTAAAAAAAATATTAGGGCTTGAGAGGAATGTTTTTTTTACTGGTTTAACAAGTTTTTTTACTGATACATCTACTAAAATGATTTATAGTGTGATGCCTCTATTTTTGCTGTCTATTGGAGCATCCAAAACTGTAATATCACTGATAGAGGGTCTTGCTGAGAGTACAGCATCTATTTTAAAAGCTTTTTCAGGTTATTGGAGTGATAAAATTAAAAAAAATAAGCCTTTCATGCTTATAGGTTATGGTATCACTGCTTTAGTAACACCATTTTATGCTTTTGTAATCTCACCAATTCAAGTTCTATTTTTAAGATTTTTTGAAAGAATAGGGAAGGGCTTGAGAGCTGCACCAAGAGATAGTTTAATTAGTGCATCTGTCCCTAAAACAAAAGCTGGTAAAAATTTTGGATTTCATAAAGCTATGGATAATAGTGGTGCTATTATTGGTCCTCTGGTTGCTTTTATTTTGCTATACTTTTTTACCACCAAAGTATAACAAGTTTTTTATTAGCGAATTGTTATTTCTTGTGTGTTTTTTTAATAAGTTATCATTATTCATTAAACATCTTTTTCAATAATTAGTTTTTTTTCAAAATTCAACTGTTAATTTGTAGTCGTCTAGCAGTATTGTCGAACTATCATTTAATACATATGCAACTAATACAAAATAATTTGGAAATTTGGGTAAACTTACATTAATATTAGCTTCTGACCATTGATTATATATAGGTTTTAATTTTTTGGATGTATAATACACTACTGAATCCATCTCTTCTACTTGTATAACTAAATACGCATCAAGTTTATTTGAGCCAATATTTGGGAAAAAATATTTTAACATTACAAGTGTCTTTTACAGTTATGGTGACAAAATCTCTTCTATAAGTGAAACTATATTGATCATTTGGATTAAGTTTGCAAACTCTTTGTCCTGAATATGCTGTATCACTTTGGATAATTAAATTAGTATTAAAAATAAAAGGATAATATAACTCATTATTGAAATATTCAAAATCGGTAGAATTCTGAAATTTCTATGCCTAATATTTTCTTTTTAACAGGTCTAATACCAGAAAGTTTTTTCATTAACAAAGTATTTTTTAGTTAAAATAATATTTTTTATTTTCAGTTTTATTTGATTTGTATAAATTAATTATCCATCCTAATTTGAAGCCATAAATCATGTCGAAATGTGTTCCTTTGTCAGGTCCATGAATGGGAAATAAATAATCTCGTCTAGATTGTGTAAAAGCAAATAAACAATCAAAACCAGCAGTGAATTTTATAATTTTTTGATTAGCATGAAAAACATATCCTACGTATAGATAGCCAGCGGGACCATTTCTCAAATAATCATATCCTTTAGCATAATCACCTAAAATCTGTGGGGCTACATTTTCACGATTTTCTATTCTAATCTTATGTTGCAAAAAACCACCGCCACCCATTACCTGAATGCCTGAATAATATTTTGTGGGTAGTTGAAATTGATAACCAGCTTTTGCTATTACAGAAAAACCTCGTTCATAGCAAAAAACCTCTGCATACATTCCATTCTGATCTATGATAAATCCATCTGAAGTAGTTATATCCTTAAAAATAGAATCTTCTATTTTAATATTATTTCCAAAAAGATAATTGTAATCTAGTGCAAATAAAACATTTTTAGAGGTTTTATATGATAGTTCAGCACCTACACCACTATTATTGCCATATCTGGCTTTCATATCTGCAGCTGGAAAGTCGAAACTGTAATGTGCTATCAATGAAAGTGTTTTAGTAGAATCTACTAATTGCTGTCCAAAAGAAAAATAAGTGATTGATAAAAATATAATTATTAATAAAATTTTTTTCATTTTTTATAATATTTATCTGGTATTAGGTAATTTTTTACATAATCATTAATACCATCTTCTAGGGAATAAAACGGATTATTATAACCAATATTATATAATTTCGACATATTAGCTTCAGTGAAGTACTGATATTTATCTCTGATGTCTTCTGGCATATCAATAAATTCGATATTCTCTGGAATATTCATTGCAGTAAAAATTGATTTTCCTAAGTCTATGAATGAACGTGCTTTTCCTGTACCTAGATTATATATCGAATTATCTGGTCGATGTTCTAAAAACCAAAATAATACTCGGATAACATCTTTAACATATACAAAATCTCTTTTTTGTTCTCCGTCTTTGAAATCAGGTTTATGAGATTTGAAAAGTTTCATTTTCCCTTCATCTTTTATTTGATTATATCCATGAAAAACTACTGAAGCCATTCTTTTTTTGTGATATTCATTAGGTCCATAAACATTGAAAAATTTAAAACCTGCCCAATGTTTGGGTTTATTAATCTGTTTTATTGCCCATTTATCAAATTCATTTTTACTGATTCCATATGGATTTAATGGTTGCAATTTATCTATTATTTCTAAATCATCATTATAACCTAAAGCACCATCACCATATGTAGCTGCTGATGATGCATAATACAAATCTATGTCATAGTTAGAGCAAATATTCCAAATATTTTTAGAATAATTCAAATTAAGTTTTTCGAAAACGCTATAGTCAAATTCTGTAGTATCTGTTCGTGCACCCAGATGAATCACAGTATCTATATCATTATGATGTTTGTCTAACCAATCAATAAATTGGTCGCGTTCAATGCTGTCGTATGGCAATGTATTATAATTAGGTAATTTCTCTAATTTAGTAAAATCGTCAACGATAATAATATTATCTAAATTATTAATATTCAAATAATTAGCTAATACACTACCTATAAAACCTGCTGCACCAGTAACTACAATAAATTTAGACATGAAAAATATAATTTTTAAAAATTATAATAAAATTAGTAAAAATAGCTAAAAGATAAAAAAATTTTTTTATCCTTTGTAAGTGTTAATAGTTACCTCACCTTTCAGGAAAGATATGCCATATGATGCCAAAGCAGACATTTCATCTTCGCCAGGATAAACAAAAATAGGAGCTATGAAAGAAACTTGTTCTTTAATCCAATCAACAAAAATTTTATCATAAGCAATACCACCAGTTAAAAGTATAGCATCCACATTACCTTTTAATACTGCAGCACAAGCACCGATCTCTTTGGCTACTTGATATGCCATCGCATGATAAATAAGAGTAGCATATTGGTCACCTTCGATAACCTTTTTTTCAACTAATTGAGCATCATTGGTATTCAGATAAGATACTAAACCACCTTTACCAGTGATCATTTTTTTAATTTCTTCTTTTGAATATTTACCACTAAAACAAACATCAACCAACTGACCAGCTGTTAGGGTACCACTACGTTCTGGAGAGAATGGGCCTTCGCCATTGAGAGCATCATTTACATCTATTACTTTACCTTTGCAATGAGCACCTATACTAATGCCACCACCCAAATGTACTACTATTAAATTTAAATCTTCATAATTTTTACCTTGTGCTTTAGCGTGAGCTTTTGCAATTGCTTTTTGATTGAGGGCATGGAAAATGCTAATACGTTTAAAAAGTGAATGCCCTGCTATGCGAGCTATATCTTGCAATTCATCTACTACTACTGGATCGGCAATAAATGCTTTGGAGCCTGGAATAGTTTTAGCAATGTCATTAGCTATCAAAGCGCCGAGGTTGCTAGCGTGTTCTCCATTTATACTTTTACTTAAATGTTCTATCATCAACTCATTAACTTCATACATTCCTGATGGGATAGGATTTAGTAAGCCACCTCTTCCCATGATTACTTTGATTTGATTTAGATCAAAATTATTTTGTTTGAGTTCATTAATGATAATTTCTTTTCTAAAAGAAAATTGGTCAGTAATTTTGGAAAATGGAGCTAGCTCTTCAGCAGAATGTTTAATATTATTTTGATAAAGTTTATTTTCTTCCTCATCGAAGATGGCAATTTTAGTAGAAGTAGAGCCAGGATTGATGACTAAAATCAATGATTTATTCATAATTAAATTATTTTTCTGCCATTAGACAAGCTAAAGCAATAGAATAAGTTTTTGTCAAACTGCTATCACCGCGAGATGTTAATATAGCAGGAGCATTTGCTCCCATAACATTAGCAGCTAATTCACCTTTAGCGATTTTAGTACAAGTCTTAAAAAATGTATTAGCAGCCTCTATGCAAGGGAATAATAAACAATCAGCATCCCCTGCTACTGGGCTTTCTAATTTTTTAATTTGAGCACTTTCCATATCTATAGCTACATCTAGTGCCATTGGACCATCAATAAATGCCCCTTTTATTTGTCCACGGTCAGCCATTTTGCTTATTATTGCAGCTTCCGCACTTGATGGAATTGTAGGTAATACTTGTTCTGAAGGAGCTATAGCAGCTATTTTCGGTTGTTCTATCCCTAATTTGTGAGCAACTTTTATTAAATAATTTGTCATTGCTATTTTTTGATCTAGAGTAGGAGCGGGTATAATAGCGACATCACTCACAAGAAGTAATTTATGATAAGTTGGGACTTCTATTACAGTTACATGACTTAGCACACCCTTGGGAGGCATTATGCCACGTTCTTTATCTAAGATTGCTTTAGCATATTTATCTGAGGTTACAGTACCTTTCATTAAAACATCTGCTTCCCCATTTCTTATGAGTTCTACAGCCTTGTTAGCAGCTTTCATATCATTAGATTCTTGTATGATTTTATATTTAGAAATATCCATACCTTCTTTATCTGCCAAGTCTTTAATGCATTTTTCATCACCTACCAAAATAGGTATTATGAAACCTAATTTATATGCATTATTTACTGCTTCTAATGTATGAGAGTCAGCTACATATGCTACAGCAATTTTTTTTGGTTTTTGATTTTGTACTGTTTTTACAATGTCTTCTAATTTTTGAATTGTCATAATTTTTTTTTGCAAAAATAGACAATTTTTTGTAAAAAATATCTATTTGACAAGTAAAATTTCTAATTTTTTAATATTTAAAGTTTGGTGAAAACTAAAGGGTTATTAATAAGAGCAAACAAATGATTGTATAAAAATTAATTGAAATAAACATTTAGATAATAAATTTTGCTAAAAATTTTTGTAATAATAGAATACATCAGTATTAATTCTATACACTTTAATACCGCATTGGGAAATGATTTGATATAAAACAAGCAAGCAGTGTCGGATAGAAGGGTTTACACTGTTTGAGCAAGCTTTAGCTTGCGAGTTTGTAAACCCCAATGGGTCATTGCGTAGTTTTATCAAATCATTTCCCTAGCGGAGACTTTTCTTTGTTTCTTTCTTTTCATAGTTGGAAAAGAAAGATATTATAAAAGAATTATACTAAAAATTTAATTTTAATAAATATAGTTATTACGTTATTACTAGTAATTTCACAGTAATAATTTAGTTATTAATTAAAAATTTTCCAATTCAAAATCTTTATTTTAATAGATAAACAGAACCTCTAAATACTTGTGGCCCATCTTCTAATCTTACTTTTACCATATAGACATACATATCTTGTTTTACGTATTCTCCTTTATATTTACCATCCCACCCTTGATTTATATCTGTAGTATAAAATAATTGCTTGCCCCATCTGTCGTAAATTCTAAATTCATATTCTAAAGGTGAAACATTAAATCCATATGGCATGAAAAATTCATTTTTATCATCTTCATTTGGAGTAAATGCATTCGGTATATAAAACATAATAGAAGATCTTACAATCACACTATTATATGCGGTATCTTGGCAACCATAATCATTTTTCACAATTTGAATGACATTATAATTCCCTTGATGATTATATTTATATTTAGGTTCTCTTTCTGTATAAATGTCATTCATATCATCCACAACACCAAAATCATAATACCATGATGTAGCACCGATACTATAATCTATGATATTCACTAGACCGTTATCCTCAGAAGTATGATTTGGTAAAACACTAAAACTAGCAATTGGTGAAGGATAAACTGTTATATAGTTTAATTTTGTTAAAGTATCTAAGCAATTATATTGATTTTTTATAATCAAAGTAACTGAATATGTACCATGATTTTTGTATACATTTATTGGAGATGTAATATTACTTGTGTTTGAATCACCAAAATACCAAAAAGATATGCCTGGTTCACTATTATTGATGAAAGAAATAGATAATGGCTCGCAACCTGTTAATGGATCAGCTACAAAATCTACTATTGGTTTAGGATTGACAATTATTTGTATACTATCAATTTTAATGCAATTATAAATACTAAATCCTGTTATAATATATGTAGTAGTAGTGGTAGGTGAAACTATAATTGATTGTTGGTTACTACCATTACTCCATAAATAATGATCTGCACCATTCGCTAAAAGAGATGTGCTATAACCATTACAAATAGTAGTATTACTAGATGATAAAGATAAATTAGGTAATGAATGAACTATAACTTGAGAACTTGCCGAACTAGTACAACCCCATTGATTAGTCCCAGTTACATTATAATTTGTAGAAATTTGAGGTGATACTACTATTGTACTATTATTGCCCATAGAATTATTCCATAAATAAGCATTTGCACCATTTGCTACTAATGTAACACTATCACCGATGCATATTTCAATATTATTAGGATTAATAGTTACTGCTGGCAGAGGATGAACTATTACTTGTGCATTTGCAGTGTTGGTACAACCATATTGATTTGTACCAGTTACTATGTAGGAAGTAGTATTATGTGGAGATACTGTAATAGATGCACTTGATCCCAATCCATTTGCCCATAAATAAGTGATAGCACCACTAGCAATTAATATAGTAGAATTATTATCACATATTTCAATACTATTTGGTGAAATTGAAACAGTTGGCAATGGATAAACAACTACAGTAGCACTTAATGAGCTAGTACAACCATATTGATTTGTACCAGTTACTGAATAAGTGCTAGTAGTATTAGGTGATACTAAAATTGTAGAATTTGTACCAAGATTATTAGACCATTGATAACTCATAGTGCCACTAGCAGAAATGTAAGTACTTTGACCAAGGCATATTGCTGAATCTGTTTGGGCAATGGTCATTATAGGTAGTGGATTAACAGTAACAGATGCAGTAGCAGTATTAGTACAACCATTATTATCTGTACCTGTCACAGTATATGTTGATGATGATGTTGGAGTTACAGTTTTACTAGATCCAATACCTAAACTGTGAGACCATGAGTAAGAATTTGCTCCACTCGCATTGAGGATAGAATTCTCTCCCAAACATATTATTACAGGAGAAGCAGAAGAGATCACTGTTGGTAAAGGATTAACAGTAATGGAAATAGATGCAGTATTAGAACAATTATTAATATCCGTACCTGTAACACTATATGTTGTGGTGCTCAAAGGAGACACAGTGAAACTAGCAGTATTTTGTCCAGTATTCCATTGATAAGAATTAGCTCCTAAAGCATTTAATGTTGTTATATCTCCATAGCAAATAGTATCCATAGTAGCCGAAATACTCACTATTGGAAGAGGATTAACGGTTACACTAATAGTAGCAGTATTAGAGCAAGTATTATTGTCTGTACCAGTAACTGTATATGTTGTGGAGGTGGTTGGAGTTACAGTTTTAGTAACTCCACTGCCTAGACTATGAGACCATGAATAAGTATTTGCTCCACTAACACTAAGCAAAGAACTCTCGCCATAGCAAATTATAGGAGGATTTGAAGTAACATTAATTATAGGTAAAGGATTAACAGTAATACTAACTTGAGCAGTTGCAGTGCAACCAATTATATTAGTACCTGTAACTGCGTATGTAGTTGATGCAGTTGGCACAGCCACTACAAGAGAATCAAAACCAAGATTATCAGACCAAATATAAGTATTAGCACCAGTAGCAGTTAAGGTAATGCTATCTCCATAGCAAATAGTAGAATGGCTTGAAGAAGCAGAAATAACTAATTGAGGAGGTTCTGTAATAGTAATGCTGGCAGAGTGAGTACAACCATTACTATCATTAACAGTAAGAGTATATGTTCCTACAGAAAGATTAGATATAGCTTGCGTGCTCGCTCCTGTGCTCCATTGATAAGAAAATGGAGCAGTTCCACCATTAATAACCGCTGTAGCTTGTCCATCTGTATATCCATAGCAAGTAGCATCTACCTTTGAAATACTTAAATCAAAATCTACAACATTAACTGGAAAAGTGATTGAATTTTGACATTGTGGCGTACCACTAGACAGAGTTACATTATATGTACCTGTCGAGGGAAAGCTATGAGTAGGATTTTGATTATTTGATGTATTACCATCACCAAAGTTCCAATTCCAATAAGTTACATTACCATAATTAATTAATGTACTATCATAAAATTCAGCATTTAAGCAACTAGTATTAAAACTAAAATCAGAATCAATATGTAAAATTTTTATTGGGAAAGTGTACCAAAAACCACAACCTGTAGGTACATCTGGTGGTGTAACGTAGCATTGAATGGTAGAATCGTTAAAACTTTGAGGATTAATAGTAATAGTAGGAGTAGTTTCACCAGTGGACCACAAATAAGTAGCTCCGGGACTTATATTTGGTACTGAAAGTATAGCAGAACTATCGTATTCACAAAAAGTAACAGCCTGAGCAACTAAATTTTGAGGACAAATAAAATCTACATAACCATAACCAAAATGTCCACTTCTCGAACAATCAGCATTAGTAACTATTACTGTTACAGGTTGTCCTACATAATTAGCTAATCTAATACCCACAGTTGTCCATGGTTTATACCATACTTTATTTCCTGCACTTATAAACCCAGGGATATTACTCGCAGCAGTGTAATGTTGTTGTCCACAAGCTATTATTTCATTGAGTGAATTTATAATTGTTAATTCGAAATAAGGTTGTTCATCCACAGGATGATTGGGATCTTCAAAAACAACAGCATATTTGTAAATAAAATTAGTGTCTGTAGGACCTACAATAAATGAGAATATTATACGTTCAGCTTGTGCTCCTGTAGAATTATTACCTAACCTAACAGAATAAGTACCACCTCCAGGAGCTACTTTAGGGAAACCTCCATATGGGTCTGTACCTCCAGTTTCTATTGTATGCCTATTGGTTACTGGTAGTGAACCTGTCCAGGAGCCTGCAGGATAGCCATTATTTATTCCTGTCTGACATGTCCAACCAGTGAAATTTCCTTCTTCGAAATCTAAATTATTACAAATGCTAGCTCTATAATTTTTCTCTAAGTTACCTTGCAGTAATTTTGCATGTGTCTCTTTGATATATTCAGCTAGCCATTTATCAGAATCATTTTGGTGAATTAATTGTGAAGAATCATTTTTAGTCTTAATAGATTCATTTTCTAAATAAATTTCATCAATTTGTGAATTTAAGTTTACAGATAACAATAATGTTATAAAAATCAATAATTTATGTTTCATTTTTTACTTTTTTTTCTTTTTTAAAACCTTTGCTAAATTACAATTACGAATTTAATGCAATTTTTATAATTTTTATATAAAATGAAATATATTCAGTTAAATCACTTAAAAATGGTTACATAAATAGTAATTATTATGATTAAATTGTAAATTTTGTAAAATTTTCAAAATATTTTTAAAAAAATAGTAATTTTATAATAAATTAATCTAAAAAGTTAATAAACTAAATATATACTTAATTTAAAAATTTTTCGTAAATTTGTATAAATCATAAAATTATGGAAATAAAAGATTTAATTAAAAAAACCTACTATATGGGATTAGGTGCGATAGCATCTATTCAAGATAAAGCCGAAGAAATTGCTAATCAGCTGATAGAAAAAGGTGAGTTAAAAGAAAATGAAAAACCAGAATTTATTAAAGATTTAGTAGAGGAGGGTGAAAAATTTAAATCTAACCTTGATGAGAAAATACAATCTGCTGTGGATTCTGCTATTAAAAAGCTAAATATTCCTACTAAAAAAGAAATAGAAGATATTAATAAAAAAATTGATCAAATTATTAATGAATTGCATAAGGAATCTAAATAAATAAAACTAATTTGGCTTTAAAAAATTTCTTTTCGAAAGGTCGAAATGTAAAAAAACTTCGAAGAACGAAGGACATTGTTACTGTACTCATTAAATATGGTTTTTATAAGAATCCAAGCAAAAAGATTCACATAAAAAATAAAGAAACTGAAAAAATAAATCTAACTCGTCCGGAGAAGTTAAAATTAGCATTAGAAGAGCTAGGACCTACATTTATTAAGTTGGGTCAGATTTTAAGTGTCAGACCCGATTTATTACCATTAGATTATATCAAAGAATTAGAAAAACTACAAGATGAGGTTTGCTGCTCTGAGGATGTGAAAATAGATGAAATCATTAAAAATAATTTTGGCAAATCTGTTGATGATATATTCATTTTTATAGAAAAAACTCCATTCGCCTCAGCATCTCTCAGTCAAGTATATAAAGGGCAATTAAAAAATGGTGATTTTGTAGCTATAAAAGTACAAAAACCTAACGTTAAAGACATCATTAATACTGATTTAGATATTTTAACTGACATAGCTAACTTGTCTAAAATAATTATAAGAGATGATTGGGTATTTCAGCCACCATTGATTGTTAGCGAAATAAAACGTTCACTTACTAAAGAAATAAATTTTGTACTCGAAGGACTAAATTATGAAAGATTTAGTGATAATTTCAAAAAAGTAGATTATGTGAAATTACCAAAAGTATATTGGCAATATACTAATACTGAAATTTTGACTATGGAATACATTGATGCTATTAAGATGAAAGAATTATTTACGTGCCAATGTGATGAATATGATAAAAAGAAAATTGCTGAGAGAGGAGCTAGGATAGCTCTGAAGCAAATTTTTGTAGATGGTTTTTTTCATGCTGATCCACATCCTGCTAATGTATTGGTAAAATCTCCAGCCACTATAGTAATGATAGATGTAGGGATGGTAGGTGCATTAGATTCGAATACTCGAAAAATATTATTAAATCTCTTAAATGCTTTTATTAATGAAGATATAGATGCTATTATCACTATCTTTAAAAAATTAAATATTATCAAGCATGATGATAATAAATTAGATGAAGCTGCACTTAAAAGAGATTTATTTGACTTAATAGATAAGTATTTTGGAATGCCACTGAAATATTTTGATTTTAGAGAAATTTCTCAAGAATTATTTAGAACTGTTTATAAATATAATCTATCTTTACCTCCTGATTTAACTCTCATGCTTAAAGCAATCAGTACAGTAGAAAATACTGGTAAACAATTAGATCCTGATTTCGATATTTATACTACAATAGAGTCTTTTATTAGAGAAAATTTTATTAAAAAATTATCTCCATCATATATTTTTAATAAATCTAAAAGTGCTTTAGCACAGTCAGTTGATATATTAGAAAATTTACCCAATGATGTCTTTAATTTTATTAATAAGATTAAAGATCAAGATGCTATAAAAATAAAAATAGAAAAGGAGACACAAGATAAAATAACGAAATCTATAAAAAATTCTGTTTTACTAATATCACTTAGTATCATTATGGCTGCAGTCATCATCAGTGCCTCGGTATTTATTATTTATAATCAAAAAAATTGGTTAATTATATTAACTTTATTTACAACTTTTTTAATAGTCTTGGTGATTTTGTATAAATCAATATTTAAGAAATAGAAAAATTATTTAAATTGATCTCTGTCTGAAAATTTCATAAATAATTATTCCAGCACTCACAGAAACATTCAGAGAATCAATATTTCCGATAATAGGTATTTTCAAAATTTCATCACATACTTTTAGTAAACTAGGTTGAATGCCTTTTTCTTCATTTCCTAAAATCAATGCAATTGGTTTTTTAAAATTAACCTCATAAATAGATTTTTGAGCTTTTTCTGTAGCAGCTAAAATAGAGAAATCATATGACCTTAACTGATAAATGGCATCTTTGAGATGTATTACGCGGATAACAGGAATTTTTAACAGAGCACCTGCAGAGGCTTTAATAGCATCATCAGTTATTTGCACATTACCACCTTGAGGAATAACGATACCATCTACACCAGCTGCTAATGAAGTACGTGCTATAGCTCCGAAATTTCTAACATCCGTTATACCATCCAATAATAAAAGTAAAGGCTGATCTTTTTTAATACCTTTTAAAAAATCATTTAATTCAAGATATTTAATTGGAGATGCTTCAGCTATGATACCTTGATGGTTACCCTTATATAGATAATCTAGTTTCTCTTTAGGTACATATTGAATAGGAATACCTTGATTTCTAGCTTCAGAAAAGATACGTTTATAAATTTCTTTATATTCTTGTTTTTGCTTAATTGTAAAAATTTTATTAATTGATACATTACTCTCGAGAGCCTCTAATACAGCACGTGTACCAGCAATATATAGTTTATCAGACATATTTTTTTGCAAAAATAATTTATTATTATAATATGAATAAAAAAATAATTAAATAATTTTCTTATTTGTAACTTATCAATCAAGTATTAATAAAAATTACAAAAGCAAGCTAGCAATAGAGAAATAAACTAATAGTCCAGTAATGTCTACTAAAGTAGCAATAGCTGGACTAGCAGCTAAAGCTGGATCACCTTTAAAAGCTTTGACTAATAAAGGGAAAAAAGCGCCAATAAATGTAGAACTTATCACCTGTATAGCCATTGCTAAAGCAATCACAAAAGAAATGTAAGAAATAGAAAGTCCTTCTGGAATAGCGCGAGTAGAATTTAATATCATTGCATTTACAAATGTTAATAGTCCCAATATAATAGCTAATAAAACAGCTATTCGTATTTCTTTCCAAATAATTTTAAACCATTCTTTTATATTCACCTGGCCTAGAGCAAGTGCGCGAACTATAACTGTAGCAGATTGACTACCTGCATTGCCACCCATAGCTGTAAGCATAGGCATAAAAAGTGCTAAAACATAAATTTGCTGTAGTAATGGTTGAAAATGATTGATAACCATTCCAGAAAATAATTCAATGATAGCCAATATTATCAACCAAACAATACGTTTTTTAAAGTGTACAACAGTAGATGTACCCATATAGTCAAAGTACTCTGGCTCATGAACAATACCCATGAATTTTTCTAAATCTTCAGTTTGTTCAGTATGAATTACTTCGATAGCATCATCAGAGGTTACCACACCTATCAATTGATAATCATAATTCAGAACTGGCAAAGTAATCAAATCATATTTAGCAATGATTTCTGCTACTTTTTCTCTATCTTCATCTACATAAACAAATTCATAATCTTTTGTCATAACATCATCTATTAAAGTATCACCTTGGGCTTTAATAAGATCTTCAATATTTATAATTCCTAATAATACATTATTTTCATCAATCACATAAATATGATATAAGGCCTTATTAGATGGTGCTCTCAACCTAATAAGATTAATCACATCCTGACAAGTGATTCCAGCATTGACAGTGAAAAAATCTGTAGTCATTATACCACCAGCTGTCTCCTCAGGATATTTACTTAATTTAATTACATTTTCTCTAATATTTAATGATAAATAAGGCAAAAGCTCGGCTTGTTCTTCAGGCTCTAAATGTTGATATAAGTCTACATATACATCTGGAGGCATCTTTTCAAAAATTTTAGCAAATTCTCTTTTATTAAATATTTGAAATAATTCTAGCTGCCGCGATAAATTAAACTCAGCAACTACAAGACCCTGTTGCTCAATGTCTAAATTTTTTAAAATAAATGCTATTGCATCTGAATCAAATTCATCTAATAATTCTGCCACTTCTACAGGAGGCATATTGCGAATAATGGGCAATATATCTAATATATGCTCTACTCCTAATTCCTCTACCTCTTCTTTAATATCTAAAAATTCTTTATCCATTTCCATAATTAACTAATTTTTTACTTGTTAATTGATTCTGTTTTAAGTTATAATTTTAAAAATATAGTAAAATTCTAAGACTTCAAACGTGAATGGCAAGAGATATAAAATACAATTATAAATAAAAGAGAAGAAAATAAATTCTTTATTAAAATTAACTTAAAATTAATATAAATAGAAATCAATATCCACCAAACAAAGCAGTAAGGTAGAGGAGACTTCCCCTTGTAAATATCAATGGGGAAGGTGGAGCATAATGCGGTGTTCTGTACTACTACATTCCCCTTCCATGATTAAAATTGTTAATAATATTTTGCAAAAGTACAAAATATTATATAATAATTTCATCTTTTTAATAAAAAATTGAAAAAATTATATAAAATCTATATTTGTAAAATTTATATTTCTAAACAAAAGAAGAATTAAAAAGAAGGGAAGAAAAGGGAAATGAGAATAACAATTTATTGTTATACTTAAAAGTATTTTAATCATATCTTTGACTTACTATCTCTCTATACTTGTCCCACGCCCACCTATCGTGTGATGACAAGTTCAGCAGCCTGCCAATGTCTTGATCTATCAGCTCTTTTAAATATTTATTCATTATCACAAACCACATCAAGTAGCTCT
>JAPXMM010000053.1:0-15007 GCA_033809015.1 Bacteroidales bacterium | reverse complement strand
CTCGAAATTGATATTTACAATTTTTACATTTATAGACTTGTCTGCCATTGCGAACACCTGCTTTAGTAACATGCTCACATCTACATCTGGGACAAATGGGAGCAGTAGATAGAATCTTGATTCTCTGATAATCTAATGCTGTCAATCTATTCTCATTGAGGAATTCGTAGAGATTATCTAAAAATTCACGCTTGCCTTCTTTGGTCAGAGCCAGCATCTTTTGTATGTTTTCAGCTGTATATTCCATAAAATTATGTTTTTACAAAATTAATAAAAATATTAAATACTTAATTTTAAACATAAATTTATATTATTTCAATACCTTTTATAAACGCAACACTTCAATTAATATATTTTTTCAAAAGTTCTTCTAAACTCTCTACTTTTTTGATTGCGTCTAATTGTTTTTTCTTTTCAGTTTCTATGACTTTCTCGGGTGCATTTTTTACAAAATTTTCATTTTCTAATTTTTTATTTACGCTACTGAGGAATCCTTTATAATATTCTAGTTCTTTTATTATTTTTTCTTTTTCTTCTTCTAGATCTGCTTTTGGTATTGGGATGGATATAGTTAATGTTCTTATTAATGCTTCTACAGTATTGGTTTGTGGATTTTCTATAGTAATAGAGTGTATTTGCGTCATTTTTGTTATTAATTCAGTATATTTATCTATTATATTTTTATAGTCCAAATTATTATAATAAATAACTATATCATTATTGGATAATTTATATTTAGCTTTTAATGATCTAATAGTGGAAATTAATTCAAAAATAAAATTAAACTCATCAATGATTTTTTCATCAAAAGTATCAGCTACAGGCCAATTAGTAAACATGATAGTATCGTTTTCATTTTCATTATTATCTAATAAATGCCAGATTTCTTCAGTTATAAAAGGCATAAATGGATGTAGCAATTGCATGAGGGTTTTGAAAAAATCGATAGTTTTATAATATGTAAATGAATCTATCTTTTCACCGAAGGGAGGTTTTATTAGTTCTAGATACCATGAGCAGAAGTAATCCCATATAGTCTTATAAATAGTTTTGAGTGCGTCAGAGATGCGATATTCGGCAAAATAGTTATTTATTTCTATTATAGAAGCTTTTAGTTGCTCTGAAAACCATATTATGCTTTGATTATTAGTTGAAGAAGCTATTTTAGAATTATCTATTTGCCACATTTTTACTAATCTGAGAGCATTCCAAATTTTATTTGAGAAATTTCTTCCTTGTTCACAGAGAGATTCATCAAAGAGTAGATCATTACCTAGAGGGCTGGCAAAGAGCATTCCCATACGTACTCCATCTGCCCCATATTTATTTATTAAATCTATAGGATCGGGACTATTACCTAAAGATTTAGACATTTTACGACCAGCTTTATCTCTAACTATTCCTGTAAAATATACATTATAAAAGGGAACTTGCTTGCGATATTCTAATCCTGCCATTATCATTCTTGCAACCCAGAAAAATAAAATTTCTGGAGCAGTTACTAAATCATTTGTAGGATAATAATAGTTGATATCCTTATTATCTGGTTCTAAAATACCATTAAATACAGCTATAGGCCATAACCAGCTAGAAAACCAAGTATCCAAGACATCTTCTTCTTGTTTTAGATCTTGTTTTTTAATATTGGGATTTTTAGCCTGTGCTAGTGAAAAAGCTTCTTCCTCATCATGTGCTACTACATAGTCTCCATCAGGCATATACCAAACAGGTATTCTATGTCCCCACCACAATTGTCTAGATATGCACCAATCTTTAATATTTTCCATCCAATGTCTGTAAGTATTTATTAGTTTTTCTGGATAAAATTTAATAGTCCCATTTAGCACTACATCAAGTGCTGGCTCAGATAATTCTTTAACTTTCAGAAACCATTGTAAACTCAATCGTGGTTCTATAGGTACATCTGTTCTTTCACTATAGGCCACATTATTTTCATAATCCTCTATTTTTTCTATATTACCTTCTTGTTCTAGAAGTTTAATAATATTTTTGCGTGCTTCTAATCTATCTTGTCCTACAAGAAATTTAGCATTCTCATTTAAATGTGCATCAGGAGTGAAAATATCTATGATTTCTAAATTATGTTTTTTGCCTATTTCATAATCATTTAGATCATGTGCTGGCGTTACTTTCAAGCAACCAGTGCCAAATTCAGGATCTACATATTCATCAGCAATGATTGATATTTCTCTTTTTACTAATGGTACAAAAACTTTTTTACCTACTAAATGTTTGTATCTATCATCATTAGGATTTACCGCTACAGCAGTATCTGCTAGAATAGTTTCTGGCCTAGTAGTAGCTATTACTACATATCCACTATTATCGGTTAAATAATATTTGATATAATATAGTTTGCTATTAGATTTTTTGTAAATAACCTCTTCATCTGATAGTGCTGTGAGAGCTTGTGGATCCCAATTTACCATTCTGTGACTGCGATATATCAGTCCTTTATTATATAAATCTACAAAGATGTGAATTACACTCTTGTAATAATTGTCGTCCATAGTAAATGTAGTTCTATCCCAATCACAGGAAGCACCTAATTTTTTCAATTGTTCTAAAATTATACCTCCATGTTTTTCTTTCCATTCCCATGCATATTTCATAAATTCATCACGAGTGAGAGTGTGTTTGTCTATACCTTCTTCTCGCAGCTTAGCTACTATGCGAGCCTCTGTAGCTATCGAAGCGTGATCTGTTCCAGGTACCCAGCAGGCATTGTAGCCCTGCATTCTAGCTTTACGTATTAAAATATCTTGTAATGTATTATTGAGTACATGTCCCATGTGTAATATTCCAGTAACATTGGGTGGTGGTATTACTATAGTGTAAGGTTTTTTATTATTTGGTTCTGAATGAAAATATTTATTTTCTAGCCATTTTTTATACCATTTATTTTCTACTTCATTAGCTTTGTAATGTTGAGCTAGGGTCATATTAATAAGTTTTGTGCAAAATTACAAAAATATATGTAAAAAAATCATCTGTAATTTGTGAAAAAATAACTAATTTTGTAATTATGAGTTGGAAAAATTTCATATTTATTAGCATAATATTTATTTCTAGTGTATTATTTGCACAAGAAGATATAGCTATTGGTAGTGGATATGAGAGAGGGACCCTATTAAAGCGATATTTCAGTGTAGGAGCCAATTTAAACACTCAAGGGTGGGGTTTATTAGCTGATTTTGGGAAAAATGCTAATATTTTTAATAATTATGGAATGCTAATTGAGTTTGTAAATGTTCATTCTTTTAAAGAAATAAAACTACGAAGAGAAGGCATCATTAATGCCAAATCTTTTGTTTATGGTAAACTAAATTATGTTTATTTTTTGCGAACTGGCTTTAAATCAGCCTCCTTATTATATTCTAAACCATATTGGGGCGGTGTAGCTATAGGTAGGTTTTATTCTTTTGGTATTAGTAATTGTTTTACTAAACCAGAATATTTACAAGTACAAAAATTTAGTTCTTATTATGATTGGGAAATAGTAGAGGAGAGGTACAATCCCGAGAAACATTCTATTGATGATATATTAGGTAGAGGTAGTTTCTTTTCTGGATTTGATAAAATCAAATATTATCCTGGTATATATTTACAAGGGGGGTTTAGTTTTGATTTTAATCAAAGTCAAGATCAAATAAGAAGATTAGACATAGGTGCTAGCTTAGATTTGTTTTTACATAAAATTCCTATTATGGCTTATGAAAAAAATGATTTTTATTTTTTAACATTTTTCCTAAAATATAATATTGGTCAAAACTATAACGCGAAATGAGTGAAGAAAAAATATTAAGAAAGCCTGCATGGCTTAAAGTTGATAGAACTCCATTAGATTCTTATTCTAATTTGCATTCGCCATTAAATAATGGTAATTTACACACTATTTGTGAAAGTGGTATGTGCCCGAATAAAGCAGAATGTTGGTCACTAGGGACAGCTACATTTATGATTTTGGGAGATATTTGTACTAGAAATTGTAAATTTTGTGCAGTTAATACAGGCAAGCCTTTACCACCAGATCCTAATGAGCCAGAGAATATTTTGGAAATAGTAAAAACATTATCATTAAAGCATGTTGTATTAACTTCTGTTACTAGAGATGATCTGCCAGATCAAGGAGCTAATCACTGGGCAAGATGTGTAGAACTATTAAAAAATGCTAATATCACTGTAGAGGTTTTAGTACCTGATTTTGATGCTAGATATGATTTAATTAAAATTGTCGCTGATGCTAAACCAGATATTTTCTCACATAATTTGGAAACAGTTAGATCACTATCTAAACTAATAAGATCTAAAGCTACTTATGATAAAAGTTTACAAACTTTAGAAATTGCTGCGTCTCGTGGACTAACTACAAAAAGTGGAATAATGGTGGGCTTAGGTGAAGAATTTGATGAAGTCCTACAGGTAATGGATGATTTATTGGATGTGAATTGCAG
Source organism: Bacteroidales bacterium (assembly GCA_033809015.1). GTDB lineage: Bacteria > Bacteroidota > Bacteroidia > Bacteroidales > DTU049 > DTU049. Next base: position 10,532 of record JAPXMM010000053.1, on the reverse strand, counting down.
AATATTAACCATTGGTCAATATTTACAACCATCAAAAAATAATTATCTAGTTAAAGAATATGTAAATCCTAAAATTTTTAATGAATATAAAAATATAGCATTGCAAAAAGGATTTACATACGTTGAGTCGGCACCATTAGTGAGATCATCATATCACTCAGAAAAAATTTTATAAAAAATATTTATAATTTTGAAAAAATTTTTACATCCATTTAAATATTTATTATTAATTTGGCTGCAAAATTTTAATAAAGTATAATTTTTAAAAAAAATCAATATGCGAAGACTTGAATTTTTATTAAGTGTAGTATTAATAATGGCATTAACATTAAGTATTAATGCACAAAACAACAAAGGGAAAAATAATTTAAAAAGTTACCCGCTAAAATCTCAACAATTACAGTGGATAAATGTAGGACCAACAAATATCGGAGGTCGTACGAGAGCTATTATGATAGATAAAAATAACTCTTCTATCATTTATGCTGCTAGTGTATCTGGAGGAATATGGAAAAGTATTTCTGGTGGCACTTCATGGAGCATGTATGCTACTACAGATAATATGTTTATATCTTCTTTGATAAAAGATAAAGATGGATATATATATTTAGGCACTGGTGAATATTTTGCTAGCCCTATAGGAGATAATAATGGTGGCACCGGGTTCAGAGGCAATGGTATTTATAAAAGTACTACTCCCAATGGTTCAGAATTTCAATTGCTTTCGTCCACACAAGTTACTAGTTTGACTTCACCATTTTCACATACTAATAATATAGCAGTAAATTTAACTACTAATAGACTTTTTGCAGCTACACATAAAGGATTACAAGCATCTGATGATGGTGGCCAAACATGGTTTAATCCGATAAGTGGAGCTTTTGCTACTCAAGCATGCTATGATGTAGAGGTAGCTAATGATGGTACAGTATATGCAGCTATTTATAAATCTATTTATAAATCTACTAATGGAGACAATGGAAGTTTTGTTCAGCTTTCAAATTCTTGGGGAAGTGCAGTGTCTAGAATAGAAATTGCTGTCATGCCAACTAACTCAAATATTATTTATGCTATTATAATTGATAATAATGGCAATTTAGGTGGAGCATATCGTTCTAGTAATGGTGGTGACAATTGGGAACTAATAGGTCCTGGTGGTAGCCCTAGCTTTTATCCATTCAATCAACAAGGTTTTTATGCATGCGCTCTAGCTGTAGATCCATTTGATCAAGATCATATTTTATTAGGTGGTGTCAATTTGTGGGAATATTATTATGGTGGCAATTGGGAACAAATATCTTCCTCTGGATTAGATGAAACTAGTTTATTATATTTACATTCTCATCAACATAAAATCGTTTTTGATCCTAATGTAGAAGGTGTGGTTTACATAGCAAATGATGGTGGCGTATTTAAAGGCATCAAAGATCCCACTTATGAGGTTTTCACTTTCACAAATGCAAATAGAAATTATGTTACTTCTCTTTTCTTTACATTAGCTTGCAATTCGTATAATCAACTAATGGGGGGTACTCATAATAACGGAACCGTTATTTTACCTAGACAAACTATAGATTCTACTAAAGCTGTAAAATTTTTATATGGTACAGGTGGCTATGTGGCTATGTCTAATCTAGACAAGAATATGATCATTGGTTCTTATCCATATGGTGAAATGTATAGATCTAATGAATTCGGAGGTAATGCTCAAACATTTTACTCAACTGGATTGCTTGCAAATGTCAAAACTTTAGGTGGTGGTGAAATGGGAGCAAATACTTTTTCTTCTTATTTAGCACCTATACTTCTAAAAGAAGGTTATGATTTTAATACTACTGATAGTGTAACTTTTGTAAATTTAAATGATACAACTCTGCATGCCGGTGATGTGATAATGGTAAAAAGCCCGATAAGTAGTTTATTCTTATATGATACATTAACATCTGATTTGGACCCTGGTGATTCGATAAAAGTACAGGATTATTTATATGCTAATTTATTTGTTGGATTAAGAGGTTCTGTGTGGATGACCCGCGGCTTACATGATTACTCTGGTGCTCCTAAATGGTTCAGAGTAGGAACGACAACTTCTACTAGTGAATATCCACAATGTATGGCTATAAGTAGTGATAATAATTATTTATTCGTGGGTACTAGTGAAGGTAAAGTATATAGAATTTCTAATTTATTAAATGCTAAAGATAGCTTATCTGCAGATAATCGTAGTATTTACTGTGTAGTAGCTACAGATCAGATATATAGCATTTCTAATAGACCTATAACTTCTATCTCAGTAAATCCTAATGATCCTAATAAAGTAATCATAACTGCAGGTGATTATAATGCTACAACTTATGTGTTTTATTCTACTAATGCTACTAGCGATTTACCAACTTTTGCTAATAAAATTGGTAATTTACCTAAATATCCAGTATATACTTCTTTATTTGTAAAAGAAAATCCTAATATTATTTTATTGGGAACAGAATATGGTATATATTCTACTGATAATATCACAGCTTCCGCCCCTTCGTGGAGTGCAGATAATGAAGGGTTGGGTAATGTACCAGTGTATATGTTGACACAACAAGATTTTTATAATTATGATTCTCCAAATTATGGTGTCATCTATGCTGCTACTCATGGAAGAGGTATATTTGCTAATTATAAATATCGTATAGTGTCTATCGATGATTTTGTAACTGAAGAAAATCATTTGTCAGTATATCCTAACCCTGCTACAGATTATATAAATATTGATAATAAAATGGGCAATAATCCATTTACTGTTAGCATTTTTAATATGAATGGGCAATTAGTTTATGTTAAATTAATTAGTGATAATTCAAATGCTACTATTCAAATTCCTGTTAGCTCTCTTAATAGTGGTACATACATTATTAGTTGTCAGGGAAATAATAAAATGTATAGCTCTAAGTTTGTAAAAGAATAAAAAAATAATAATATGAAAAGATTTTTAATTTTTGGATTAATAATCCTAGGAATTTTAGTTAATATTTCTGCACAGGATAAAATTGTCGCTCCTACACCCTTATTACCTGCTAATAATTCAGTTAATTTGAATGTAAAATTTAATATGGATTGGACAAGCGTGAGTGGTGCTGTCTCATATGAGCTACAACTAGATACTAATTCTGATTTTACAACACCAGTTACTATTCAGACTCCATATTCTGCTTATAGCATTAGTAATTTAATGTATGGCACTACTTATTATTGGAAAGTGAGAGCTAAAAATGCTACTAATCAATTTTCAGCTTGGAGTGATGTGTGGAATTTCTCAACTAAAGGAGCACCTACTTTAGTTAGCCCCCTAGATAGTATAGGTAAGGCTCCTGTTTTGATTACTGTTAAATGGGATACTATTAGTGGCTCCATGTATATGGTTCAATTAGATACTACTGATAGTTTTAATAGTAATTTATTGCAAGAATATTCAGACATTTTAAGTAATTCTAAAGATTTTAATAGATTACTGTATAGTCAAAAATATTTCTGGAGAGTGAAAGCATATCATGATTTAGATAGTTCAGATTGGTCAGCTATTAGAACTTTTACTACTAAATCCAACTTAGATATTACACCTAAATTTCCAGTAGATGATTATGCTAGTTTTATCCCTGGCGACACAATAATAGCCTATGCTATATGGGGAAGTAATGGTGGTGAACTATTAGTATCAGAAGATAATAGTTTTTCATTATCATTCTACTATGCATTTGATAGCACTGACATTATAATCACTAAGATTCAGAATACCCCTCCCAAATATGATACTACAGTAAGTGTTGGTACTGAAGCTTTGAAATTTAATCAAAATTGTTATTGGAAAATGAGATTTTACCATAGCTTAGATACTTCAGATTGGAGTCCAGTATATAAATTTAAAACTATAGAAAAGGTGCAACTACTTACTCCAACAGATAATGAAATTGATATAGATCCTATAGCTGGCTCATTACAATGGTCTCCAATTTATGCTGCTAATGAATATGTGATTTATTATGATACTTTAAGTAATCTATCTACTGCAAAATTAGTATCTGTCGATCCTACAGATACATTATATAATAAAGGTACTAAAATTGTTTATCCTTTGCGTGATTTAAATCTAAAATATAATAAAACATATTATTGGCAAGTAAAAGCAAAACATGTGAGAGATGATGCTGTTTCTGATATTAGATCATTCAATACTCTGCATGATAATGGAGTAGTAGATTTTAATGGTAATAGTTTTGCTATTTTACCTAATCCAGCTAGTGATTTTGTAAAAATCAATTTTAATAATGAACAAACTGGTATAATAACAATTAAAAATATATTAGGACAAGACATTTATAAGGAAAAAATTAATAAAACTGCAAATGCTGTAGTGCCTGTATATAATTTAGATAATGGTATATACATTATAGAATTTAGTAGTAATAACACATATTTTTCAAAGAAATTAATTGTAAAACATTAATTTCATAAAAATTTATCTATCAAAAGAGCTCTCAATGTGAGAGCTCTTTTGCTTTAATTGACTATTAATACTATAGATTTTTATAATTAGTAAAATATATTTATATGATTGATATAACAAAAATAAATAGTTATAAATTATCTTAAAAGGCTATAAAAATTAAATAAATTTTATAAAAATATATATAATTTAAAAAAATAAATTATTTTTGCAAGTTAAAAAAAATAAAAAAAATAATTATGAAAGAAAATTTAATAAGATTAGGAATTTTTTATGATGGTAATTATTTATTACATGTTAGCAATTATTATAACTATTTTCACGAAAGGAAAAGCAGAATCAGTTTGCATGGCTTACATAAATATATCAAATATTATGTATCGAGTATAGAAGATATAGATACCAAATATGTAACAATTACTGAGAGTCATTATTTCAAGTCTAGACTAAGTGTAAAAGAAGTTGGTAATAAGCAAAATCAATTATTCTTTGATAGACTGTTTGATGATGTTTTAATGATGGAGAATGTAGTAGCACATTATCATCCCGTGAGGAATATCCAAGGAATAAAAATGGAAAAAGAGATAGGGATGAATCTGGCTTTACATGCATATGAAATTGCGACTAATAACAAAATCGACATATTAGTTTTAGTAGCATGCAATGGCGATTATGTGTCATTGATAAAAAAAATTAATGGATTGGGAATAAAAGTTTTATTAGTATCATGGGATTTCGAATATACTGATGATCAAAATTACTTAAGAATGACTAAGACCTCACAAGATTTAATAGAAGAAACCACATATCATTTAGCTTTGAATAACATAATAGATGATCCAGCAAATAAAGGTAATTCGTTTGTAGAAGGCTTGTTTGTTTCTAAATTAGATCGCAGATATGATATTTCTCAATATTTTGATGAGGCAGACAATGAAGATTTATCTACCTTAGAAAGTGATAATCAAATACATGAAAGTTCGATTTTGTCTCTTAAAAATGGTTATGGATTTATAAAATATCCTCCTAATAATTTATTTTTTCACTATCAATCTGTACAAGATGGTGATTTTAATGAATTACAAATAGGTGATGAAGTCTTCTTTGAAATTGCCAAAAAAGATAATGGTGAAGAGCTTGCAATCAATGTAAGACCTAAAAAAACTAATTCAATAGAAAATTTAGAATTTTAAAAAATTTAGTGATTAAGTAATAACTAAATAATTTCTCAATGCGGTTTTAATTCGAGCATAGAATTAATATTGGCGTATTGTATTATTACAAAAATTTGAATAAAAATTATTATCTAAACGTCTATTTAGAATTTTTTTAATTAAGACTTTCATTTGTCAGTAAGTGTAAACCTTTGTATTTTTGATAGATTTCATATCATTAATGGTTATGAACTCCATCTACATTATATACCTCTTTGCTAGTTTTTTGGTCAAACAAAAAATATTTAGATACAGCACTAGCTTTTATTTCGCCATTTTGAATGATTTTAGATTCTATATGAGCAATATTTTTTTTAATTTCAATCAATCTCCCTTGAAGGATAATTTTTTCATTAGTTAAAACTGTTTTATGATATCTGACGTCTAGCTCTACAGTCATACCAGCTCTGCCGACTTTAGAAATAATCACCCAGCCACCTATTTCGTCTAATAATGTAGCTACTATGCCACCATGCAGTACACCGTGCCAGCCTTCGTAATTTTTGTTTGCTGTCCATTCAGACTCCACATAGTCTCCATAATCATAAAAATCTAATTGTAATCCGACAGGATTTTTTTCGGAGCAACCAAAACAGAAGTCGTCTTCCTGATTCCAAGATTCTTTATGTATTTTTCTCATTTCATAAATTTTTTTGCATATTCATCGATGAAATCTTTTTCATCTTTCGACAAAGAGCTCTCACCTTCTTTTTTTATTTTTTCTAAAATTCTATTCATTTCATTTTCTAGTTCTTTTCTCTTATCGTAATATTCATAGTCATTAAGTGGAGGTTTCTCATATAGAATGTTATTTTTATGAGAAATTTTTTTTAAAAAATGAGTAGTTAAAAATCCTAATATTGCTGATACAATAGATACTACTATTGCACTCAAAAGTAGATCCATATTAGTAAATAATATTATTATAATGTATAACAATAAAAATATGTTTGAAATGGTGCCTAGATTAATTTTTCTATTTTTAAATCGCAAATAAATACTATTATTAGAGATGGTAGCCCAGGCTAATATTGCACAACTAAATAATGTTAGCCCACCCCAATTATGTAGGTTGAATGACCATTGTATAGCTGCAAAACCGCCACCAAAGCTTGCTAGAATCCACAAAATTATAAATTCCCACCATTTAATATTTGTCAATAAATATTTAGCACTAAGATATAATATTAAAACATTCAAAACTAATTCCCATAAATATACATGAATAAAAGGGTGCAATAGCAATGTTAAGAAAAGATTATTTGTGTTAGGTAATAAAAATGAAGTAAAAGTATCTGGGAATATTGCTAATAATGTAGACAATATTAATGAAATAATTAAAATGCTATAAATAGTTATTCTTTTCCAAGATAGATGCATAGTAAAAAGATAATTTTTTAATGATAGAAATTATATGGTTTAAATCTATAGCCCCAGATGAGCATTAGAATAAATCCGAACAGCATGCCTCCTAAATGAGCAAAATGAGCTATACCACTGTGTGGCTGATAAACACCAGCAAAAAATTCAAAAGCACCATAAATAATGACAAAAAAGATAGCTCTCACTGGTAAAAGTCCATAAATAAATACAGGCACATTAGGAAACATAAGTCCAAAGGCTAGTAAAATACCAAAAACAGCTCCTGAAGCTCCTACCATTGGTATATTCATCATCATTGCTAATAAACTATTCAAAGAGTTAACTGTCAATGGAGCTACAGAATCCCAATTACTTAGTAATGTATTAACCTTATTAGGATCATAAATGTTAGCGAAATATTTATCTAAAATTGCAATAAAATCTTGTTGATTTAAAGTTTGAGAATATAATGTAATAGCTTTTTGAATGTTAGTAAATTCTATATAATTAACTCCAAGTTGGAATAATGAAGCTCCTAATCCAGTAATAAAGTAAAAAATTAAAAATTTCTTTGTCCCCCAAACGTTTTCTAGCATATATCCAAACATCCATAGAGCAAACATATTAGAAAATAGATGCATAAAACTGCCATGCATAAACATATATGTAATAAACTGATACCATCTGAAATATGGAGATGCTGGATAGTATAAACCCAACATATTCACTAAATCTATTCCTCTATTTACAAAAACTACTGTAGCTAGATAAAAGATTACATTTATGATAAGTAAATTTTTAACAGCAGGTGGAAATAAAGAGAAACTTGATGGTCCGAAAAGTCTATTATCATTCATAAGATTGAATTAATTGTAATAAATCATTTAACGACAAAATTATAAAATTATTTTTACCTCCAATTCCTTTTTGCGGATCTGGTAATGAAAATAATTCATATAAAATATTATTTAATGAGTCTGATGTAAAATTACTTAATTGTTTTTTAGCACCTTTGGTGGCTAAATTAATAAAAAGTTTGTCCATATTAATGGCTGCACCAGTGTCTGGTAATTCTAATATTTGATAGATGAAATCTTCTATATCTTCTTCTTTGATGTAGCCATGTGCAGGTACGCCTATAGCTTGAAACTGATTGTTAGAAATTTTTTCAAATTTGAAACCAATGTTTTCTAGTAATGTCTGTAAGGATAAAAATGTACCTAAAAATTTAGCTTCTATATTGATAATTATTGGAAATAAAACCTGTTGCGACTCAGAATTTATATTGTTTTTATTTTTTGATAATTTTTCAAATATTAATCTTTCTAAAATAGCCTCTATATCGCCTATCAAGATGCCATCTTTCATCTTTGTAATTAAAATTCTATTTTCTATTATCTGAAATTCTAAATTATCTTCATTAAGGTTCAAATCTTTTTCTATTAAAGAAATTTCATTAAAAAGATCTTTGTAGTTTTCATTGATTATATCACGTTGAGTATTGATTTTTTGATTAAAAAGTTGAGTGATATCTGTTATAGGATACTTGGGAAAATTAAAATTGCTTTTAGAAGAATTAATAGAAAAGATGTGAGTAGGTATAGCATCGAAATCTATGTCGGGCATTAGTCCACTAATACCGAGAGCTTTTTTAGCTAAACTATTCAGAGTGGCAGCGATCAAATGTTCATCTTGAAATTTAATTTCAGTTTTGCTAGGATGCACGTTTACATCTAATTTATGGGGAGGCAAGGTAATAAAAAAAACATAAGCAGGGAAAGTTTCTTTATCTATTAAACCTTCATAAGCTTTCATAATCATTTGATGATAATAAGGACTGCGAAAATATCTACCATTAGCATAAAAATATTGATTGCCACGAGTTTTTTTTGCTGCAGTAGGCTTAGAGATAAAACCTTTTATAGTAGCAAAAGGAAACTCTTCTTCAATATATAAAAGTTTAGAATCATATTGTTTGCCCATTACATCTATAATACGTTGTTTCAGATTTGTAGGTAGCAATTTTATTTTTAAGTCATTATTATCTGTTAGAGAGAAAGCTATATTATGATTGGGAATAGCAATGCGATAGAATTCTTCCCAAATATTCTTCATTTCTACATTATCAGACTTTAAAAAATTGCGTCTGGCAGGTACAGAATAGAATAAATCTTTTACTAAAATATTAGTTCCTTTGGGACAAGCAGTAGGTTCATTTTTTAATATTTTACTATTTTCTACCAATGCATGTGAGCCAATTTCGCTATCCTCTGGACGAGTGAACATCTCTACACGTGAAACAGCAGCTATAGATGCCAAGGCTTCTCCACGAAACCCATAAGAGTATAAATCATAAATATCATTAATATCATAAATTTTAGATGTAGCATGTCGCTCAAAGGCTAAAGATACATCCTCTGGGTATATTCCTTGTCCATCATCTATCACTTGAATAAGTGTTTTGCCAGCGTTTTGAATAACAATATCTATAGTTGTGGCTTGAGCATCAATAGCATTTTCTGTCAATTCTTTGACAACTGAAGCTGGTTTTTGCACTACCTCGCCAGCAGCTATTTGATTGATAATTTGCTCTTTTAGTATTATTATACCACGTTTAGTGCTATTCATTTGTATATTTTAGATTTTTTTTAAGAAAATATGAATAATAAAAGTAGAATTAATATTATGACAATAGTCAGTAGTCTCATATTAGATTTTTTTTTCTTTTCTAAATTTTTTTTCCATTTAAAGTCTAGCTCTCTACGCAGTCTCTCTCTCTCATATTGTTTTTTTTCTTCATCACTCCACTCTGAATTGACCTTATCACTAAATCTCGGCTTATATTCGAATTGTTTAGGCCTAGATGACGGAAATAAAATGCTCATGTTTTTTTACAAAATTACAAAAAATTTTTTTAAAGTATTCGGTGAAAATTAGTTATAAAAATAGACAAACAATCAATCTTAAATATATTGGAAAATAAAATTATTTTATGTTGACTTAATATACATTGTAGAAATATATATAATAAAAAAGAGGGGAAGAAGAGGTGTATAGAAGCTATTTAAAATAGCTTCTATACAAGATAAAATAATATTTTTATGAAATACATATGATATATGATTTAAAAAATTTATATATTTGCAAAAACATTATAATTATGGATAAAATATTTGAAGATTCAACAGATGTCTTTGCCCTGACTAAAGAAGGTACGCGCACATACTACGACAATTTATATAATAAATTGAAAAATGAAGGCAAAGATGTAGTCGATTATCAAGAGCTGAAAGCCATGTCTACAGGAATACTTTGTCCAGACTGCAATAGCAGTCATGTTATAAAAAATGGCTTACAAAATGGAGTACAAAACTACATGTGTAAAAATTGTAATAGACAATTCAGAGTAACCACTGGCACCTTTATGTATGGCATTCACCACAAAGATAAAATGCTAGAATACATAA
>JAPXMM010000052.1:0-15173 GCA_033809015.1 Bacteroidales bacterium | reverse complement strand
TGCAGAGTTATATAATGTGGTATGTAGTAAAACATAAATATTTATTGAACAGAGTGATAGAAGATATAGGTAGGATGTTGAATTTAGCAGCGTCAGACTGGGAAGCGTGGTATGTGTATGTGAGGTTAAAATTAAAGCATAGGGAAAGGCTAACATAAATATCATGTAATCCATCCCCTTCACCTTTTCCATCTTCTATCAAGTTTTTTTAAAATTGTCACTATTTTAAAAAATTTTAGCTAATTATACTTCTTCTAATATTGATGCAATCACTAAGTATTTATTTCAATATTTAAATTTATAACTATAAATTAATGAACTTTTTTGGATATTATTATGTAAACTATTTTTTTAAATAATGCTTAAACATTTTATATTTTTAATTTAACTTTGTAAAAAATTAAAATATGAAAAGGAATTTTTTAATTATAATAGTTTTGAGTATTATCACTTTGAGCTGTGTACCATCTAGACAATACGAAGATGAAAAAGCTAAAAGACAGAGCTTAGAGTCAGATTTACAACAACTTCAACAAAGTTATTCAACTATAGAAAATAAAAATAAAGAACTTGAGGCTAGAATAACTGAATTAGAAAAAGAAATTAAATATTTAAAACTTGATACATTAAACTCTGGAATAGCATATAGGAAACTAACTGCAGAATATGATAAACTTTTGCAACTTTATGAAATATTAGATAAGAAAAATAAAGAATTATTGCAAACAAATGTGAACGAAACTCAAAAAATTAGCTATGAGCTTTCGATGACTAAAGAACAATTAGAAGCCAAAGAAGCACAATTATTAAAATTAGAACAAGAGCTAAATAGTAAAAAACAAACTTTGGATAATTTAGAACAAGAACTAGGAGAAAAAGAAAAACGTATTATTGAACTAGAAAACATGTTAGCACGTAGAGATAGCACACTAAAAGATTTAAAAAATAAAATATCATCAGCTTTGTTTAATTTCGAAAATAAAGGATTAAATGTAGTAATGAAAAATGATAGAATATACGTCTCTCTGGAAGAGAGCTTAATGTTTCCATCTGGTAGCTGGGCAGTAGATAAAAGAGGTGAGGAAGCACTTTCGCAATTAGCAAAAGTTTTAGAAGCAAATCCTGATATTAGTATTTTAGTAGAAGGACATACTGATGACGTGCCATATAGAGGACGTGGTGAAATAAAAGATAATTGGGACCTCAGTGTAATGAGAGCCACGGCTGTAGTAAAAATATTATTACAAAAAGCTAAGATAGATCCTGCTAGAATAACTGCTGCTGGCAGAGGAGAATATGCACCTGTAGATCCTGCAAAAACAGCTGAGGCTAGACAAAAAAATAGACGTACAGAGATTATCCTTACTCCAAATATGGACGAACTTTTTAAAATCCTAAGTACTGATTAAATATATCATTATAAAACGACAATTCTTATTTGATTGAGTTATAAGTTTAATTAATAATAAATTTTAGTGCAGTGAATTTATAAGAAATCATTATGTTTCATAAAGATATTTTATAATGTTGATGAGTTTAAGCAGTTAAAACAAAATGTTTAAATTTCATTAAACTTTATTAAACTACTTTTTACCATGTAAAAAAAATACTCATGCTTTTTTATATCAGCACATTTCATAATAAGATTCTGCTAAAGCTAAAAAAATTATTATGGAGTTATTCTTGTAATGTAAAAAAATACATCCCAATCATTATTTAAAAGCATATTTCAAAATTATTAAATATTTACACAATTTAAAACGAGAAAAATCTAAATTTTATTTATTTAATAGGGTAAACTTTAGGATATTTATATTTAAACTCATATTTTTCGATAGGGCCGAGTATATGATATAGAAAGTCATAGTAAGGTTCAGAAATTTGAAATTCATTAGGATTATAATAATCTAAAGGTAAAGGTAAATTACCTATATTACCCATATCGATAGCTGTAGTATTATACTCTTCGATATAAGGTAAACTATCTATCCTTTTAAGTACTGGCATTTTGCCATAATCTTCTCTGAGTAAAAGGTCTAAAACCTTATCTGCTAATGCTACTGTAAGTTTTCTATCATAGTCAAAACATTTACCACTGCGAGCGTAATAACCAATTATTTGTGCTCTAGCATCAATTTTTAGTTTTTGAGAAATTTCATTAGCAATGACACCACTAATGCCACCTAAACGTGGATGACCATATTCATCAGTTTCAGTGCTAGCATATACTTCCTCGACTTGGCCAGTTTGATCATTATACCAACGAGTACCTTCTGATACAGCTATAATCAAATAATTATTTTCTTGATATTTTTCTTTTACTTTTTCAAAAAATTTTTCTTTTCTATCCTTATCTATTTTGAACTCGGGAATTAAAGCAATATCTGCAAAACCATAAGATGATGCGCCAGTGAGCCATCCAGCATGGCGTCCCATAACTTCTAGTACCATGACTCTGCTATGAGAAGATGCAGTAGTACGAATTTTTTGAGTATACTCTACGACAGAATTAGCTGCAGAAGGGAAGCCTGGGCAAAGACACACTTCTATGTCTTTACCTTTATATCCATGAATAGTTGTAGTGCGTAAATCATTATCAATAGTTTTAGGAAAACCAATAACAGAAATTTTCTCTTGCTCCCATAATTTTTTAGCCGCACCATTAGTATCATCACCACCAATAGTTACTAAAATATCTATGCCATAGCGATCAAGATTTGTTAGTACCTGATTTACACGACTTTCTGGATTTTTTTTAGAAGGGAAAGGATTTGTCCGACTAGATTTCAACGCAGTACCACCACATTTGCCATCAAAAGGCTGATTAGTCAAATTTACAATATCTCCTTCGCCTAATAATCCCTTCCATCCTTTTCTAATGCCATATACCTTGGCTCCTAGTATAGATACGTGATTCCTGATTTGCTCAATTGAAGAATTGACAGCTGGGGTATCTCCACCACCTGTCAATATACCTACTGTTTTACCTTCTAAAAATCTTTTTTCCATAAATCTTAATTTTTTAAATACGAAATTATATTATTTTTTGAAATTTTAACTTGTTCTCCACTAATCATATTTTTTATAGATACCTCATCATTGGCTTTCTCATCCTCACCTACGATAATCACATATTTGTAATTTAATGCATCAGCATAATTAAATTGTTTTTTAAGTTTTGCATCATCAGGATAAATATCTGCTTTCAAATTAGCCTTTCTCAGATTGGATAATATAGATAGACAATAACTAAAATATTCCTCACCAAAATTTATTACCAATATTTTATTATCATTAATAATATTTTCTGGGAATTTATTTGATTTTGCCATAATATCATAAATACGTTCAGCACCAAAGGATATACCTACACCAGACATATTATCTAAACCAAAAAGAGCTGTTAGATTATCATATCTACCACCACCACATAAACTACCGAGTGATACTTCATCGCAAACAACTTCAAAGATAGTTCCTGTATAATAATTTAACCCTCTAGCGAGTGTAATATCTAAAATTTGCTTATTTTGTAATTCTAAAAAACTTAAATTATCAAATATGAATTTTAATTCATTAAGACCAGCCTTGCCTATGTCATTATTTATAAATATTGAATCTAAATAATTAATTATTTCTATCCAATCATTATTACTTGAGCTAAAATTTATTAAATTTTGAAATTTTGAAATTTTTTCATCATCCCAAGCATCATTTTTAAATAATTCTAAAACGCCATCTAATCCTATTTTGTCTAATTTATCTAAAATAGTAGTAAAATTGGTAAATTCACTATCATTTAAGTTTAGCCAATTTGCTATACCTTGCAATATTTTTCTATTATTTATTTTTGTAATAGTATTTATTTGCAGTTCCGTGAAAGCTTCATCTACAAGGGATATTAGTTCTATTTCAGCAATTAGAGAGTCAGTCCCGATAATATCTACATCACATTGATAGAATTCACGATATCTACCTTTTTGAGGTCTATCTGCTCGCCATACTGGTTGAATTTGGTATCTTTTAAAAGGAAAATCAATTTCATTTCTATGCATTACCACATATCTAGCTAAAGGAACAGTAAGATCATACCTAAGTCCTTTATCACATAGATACTCTATCCATTTTTTAGTATCTTTGATGTGCCATATCTCATCAGGTAAATCTTTTAGAAAATCACCTGAATTTATAATTTTATAAATAAGCTTATCACCCTCATCACCATATTTGCCTAGCAAGGTAGTTAAGTTTTCCATTGCTGGTGTTTCTATTGGTAAAAAATTATGTAATTCAAAGATTTTTTTTAGTGTATCAAAAATAAAATTACGTTTTTTAGCCTGATCGGGGTTAAAATCTCTTGTCCCACTAGGAATAGATGGTTTTATAAAGGACATTTTTTATGCAAAGTTAAAAAAATTTTTAAATTTTTAAAAGGAATAAAATAATAACAAAACAAAGAGATACAATAAAAAAGGTCTCAAGCGGATTCGAACCGCTGTAGACGGTTTTGCAGACCGTTGCCTAGCCACTCGGCCATGAGACCAATTATTTTTGCAAAGATAAAAATAATTTTTTAAATGAATTAATTTAATCTTAGTAGAAATATTCTTAATTTTGCAATTATAAATAATTGTAATAAAAATATGATAATTACACAAGATATTACAAAGCTTTATGGTAAACAAAAAGCACTAGACAAAGTATCTTTTGAGATTAAAGATTATACCATTGTTGGTATTCTAGGACCTAATGGAGCTGGTAAAACTACCCTTCTTAGAATTCTAACAGGTTATATGCCACCTACAGAAGGTAGAGCAGAATTGATGGGCATAGATATTAATAATGATATTAAAAAAATTCAGAAAAATATAGGCTACCTTCCTGAACACAATCCTCTGTACCTTTCAATGTATATTAAAGAATTCTTGAATTTTGTGGCAAATATATATAAAATTAGTAATAAAAAACAAAGTATTGATGAGATCATAGAGATGGTAGGATTGCAAAATGAAATTAACAAAAAAATAAATCAATTATCAAAAGGTTATAGACAACGCGTAGGCTTAGCTAAAGTAATGCTGCACGATCCCCCTATCCTCATTCTCGATGAACCCACTTCTGGACTAGATCCTAATCAAATAATAGAAATAAGAGATTTGATAAAAACACTAGGGAAGAAAAAAACTGTGTTGCTGTCTACTCATATAATGCAGGAAGTAGAATATCTTTGTGATAGAGTTATTATACTAAATAAAGGTAAAATAGTAGCGGATTCTCCTACTAAAGACATAGGCATTTATCAAGCTAATCAAATAAAAATAGAAGTCAGATTTGATAAAAGACCAGAAACTAGCTTTTTTAATTCTCTTATTGGTATCATATCTTATCAGGCCTTACCAAATAACTCCTATGAAATATTAGCAGAGAATGATGCAAAAGTGAATGAACAAATTTTTGAAAAAGCTATAAAAAACAATTTAAAAATACTAGAATTAAAGATTGATAAACTAAATGTAGAAGATGTTTTTCACCATCTCACACAATAATTTTTTATTTTATACATTATCATAGCACTTTACTAGACAAAAAATTTTTACTATAAGCTTTTGTTAGATTAATCATAAATTATTCCTATTCATAAGAGTACTCTTAATATTATTCATTTTGGTAAAGAAAATTTGAAAGAAAAATATAGCAATAAGAGAAGGGATTGATAAACTATTTAAGTGATGGTGATGAAAGGGAAAAGCATGAATTATTGTTATGCTTAAAAGTAGCTTAATCATATCTTTGACTTATTATCTCTCTATACTTGTCCCACGTCCACCTATCGTGCGATGACAAGTTCAGTAGTCTGCCAATGTCTTGATCTATCAGCTCTTTTAAATATTTATTCATTATCACAAACCACATCAAGTAGCTCTGCAAGTACTTCGTAGCTACTCCGTGAAATCTACTCATCCACACCTTAAGGTCAATTTGCTTATTGAACTTCTGCTTTTCTATTATAAAAACATTTATATTTGAATCTTGAAAATAGCATCTGAAAAGTGTAATGAAATTCATAATATTACAATTTATGAAAATAAAAATTATATGATATATTATAACAATTTAAAAAGCTATATTAATTTAAAGAAATAATTTATATTGGTTAAAAAATAATATCTTTGTTTTTTTAATAATTTTATGGTGAAATTGGAGTTTAATAATAAACTATATCATAATATCAATAAAACTTATAAAATTATTGTAATAATTTTTTCAATTTTATTTTTGATTGTTTCTGTCTCAGAAATTATTTCATATTTATATAATCACTCGGATTATATGTTAGGTAGTGTAGCTATGATAGATAATGGTGGTTGGAAATATACAAATCCATTTACTTTTATTTTTTATCATTTAGCTAACTGTGTTTTGTGTATCCTAATATTAATACTGCTGATATTGAAAAAGGGGAAATATACTTTATATGCATACACTATTTTCATATTAGAAACTTTATTCTTTATAATAAAATTCTAATTTTTAATAAGCTTTGTTGGGTTATGTGCTCCAATAGACAACAGATATGTACCTGCAGCTAATGAATCTAATTGATCTAATACGATATAATTATTCCCTGGATACAATTTATAAACATTACTGAATATTTGTTTCCCATCGATAGAATATAAAGCTAAATTAATGATATCTTTTTTATTAGATTTATAAATAATATTCAATGAAGATGTGAAGGGATTAGGATAAATAAACGGAGAATTATCCAGCCATGCAGGTGTAGATATTGATGTATCATTTGCGAAAATATCAGCAACAGCGAAATTTGGAATGCCATAACCATAGTTATTATCTGGTGTCAGATATTTATTTCCACTTTTTACTATTGCTTGAATGATATTTATAGGATCTACATTAGGGTGTTTTTGTAATAGACAAGCTGTAGCACCAGCAATAATAGGAGAGCTAAAAGAAGTACCATTGCCCATTATAATGCTACTATCTTGTGTACCTGTATATACTTGAACCCCTTGAGCACAAATAGTTGGTTTTATACGTCCATCAGATGTAGGTCCTCTTGATGAGAATGTAGCAATAACACCTAATGAGTCCACACCACCTACCGTGATGATGCTGTCTGCATCTGCAGGTACTCCTATATAATGCCAATCTAAATTACCATTGTTGCCGGCACTGTTGCAAACTATAATTCCCTTTTTTGCTGCCATAGTAGCTCCTTTGCTTGCCCTTGCAGTTTTGCCATCTAGGTCTGAATAGCTATGATCTTGAGAAGACAGATTAAATCTAGTATAACCAAGCGAAGAATTTATAATATCGGCTCCTACGCTATCTGCAAACTCTGCTCCTACTATCCAATTTTCTTCTTCAATGATGTATTCTGTTGCAGGATTTTCAGTTCTAATAAGCCAATAAGATGCTCTAGGAGCACTACCCACCAAGATATTAGGAATATTACTTGCCATTAAAGCTAATACTGATGTGCCATGTGTACTTTTGTTATATACATTATTATCAGGATATACAAAATCTCTTGTTCCTAATAATCTATTTTGTAATCTCAAACTATCAAAAAATGGTATATGATCAACACCAGAAAAACCAGCATCCATAACTGCTATCACTATCCCATCTCCTCTATATCCGAATTGATGCAATATATGTATCCCAATCATTTGATTTTGATTAGTTGAGAAGCCATAGATAGTATTAGGAATTTTTATTTTTTTATTTTTAATATTTACATAATCGATATATTGTGTGGATGTTTTTTTATCATTATTTGCATCTTTGTTAATAATTGGTTTAACAAGTTGTACATTACGTACGCAAGATAATTGCGTAATGGTATTAACAAGATTGCTATCATTTATTTTGATAACAGCAGAATTAAACCATTTAGATGAATGAACTATCTCACAACCAAGGTTTCTCAAACTATCTAAATACCAACTATTTACTGGTAAGTCTGTACTATCAATTTGGATATTAAATTTAGTTCGTCTATCTATAGCTCTTGGAGAGAGATATTCCTCTGGATAGTCTATCGAGAAATTAGTATTATATTTATTAGTGAAATCTACTCGATAATAGATCTGTGCATACATTGTGCTAGCAAAAAAAATAGTAATAATTAATAAAAACAATTTATTCTTTACCATAATCAATTAACCTCCATTCATATTTGACACCATTTTTAATTTCTCCCGACATATTATCTTTATTTTCCAAATTTATAAAAACTTTTTTTATCAAACCTACATGTTTAGCATAAATCTCATACTTATATTTATTGTATTTGAGATTTACAAAACTATCTTGTAGCACTTTCACTGTAGAATCAAAAGCAAAACCAGAAATATTAAATGGTTTATGAGCATTTAAATATTTATATTCCTGATAATCTAGATTGTTTAGAGCATTACCATTCCATTTTGCTTTATTTTTAATAGGGAAAATCAATTTTATATATCTAATATTTTCTTCTACTCTTTCAACATTTTTATCAGTTTGCACGCTATACCATACATTTTTTAGTACCCAAGGCAGTGTATCATTATATTTATACCAACGTTCTATACGATAAGCTTTTCGTCCTTCATTATCTATAAATGAAGATTCCATAAATTCTTTAATCAAAAAGTAATTAGTATCTGAAGTACCTGAGAAATCATCAAAATAAATAGAATCTACCTCGTAAGTAAGATAATATCCGGGCTCAGCTACATAATATGAATAGCCGATATCCATATTTTCGGTTTCTTTTTGGCAACTAAAAAAGCAAAAAGCAAGTAATAAAATGATTAAATACTTTTTCATCTAATTGTACCATTAAAAAAAACATTTTCAGATGGTTCTTTTATAATACCTTTTTTGTATTGGTCAATATTTTTAATAATGTCATCTTCTAATTTCATTGGATCTTTGTCTGGTTGATAAACTTTTCTCTCTATTAGAGAGCCATAATTATACATTTCTGTTAATATGACAACTCCATTTTCATCATACATTATCCAAAGGCTATCTCGCAGACCATCACGATATTTACCTATTTCATACACTTGTCCATTAGAATAAAAATATTTTGTTAGGCCTTGAATAGTGTCATTTTTGTAATTAGCTATTATCCTAGGACTTTTAGTAGGATAGAATAGTTTATATTCTCCATTTTTTTTGCCATTTACATAATTAGCTATCTGTAGTGTATCTCCATTTGGGAAAAAATCGTAGCTTATTCCGTTTAATTCTCCATTTTTATAATTTTCTATAGCTATGATATGATCAAATCCATCATAGTAAATCCATTTACCATCCTTTTTTTTATCATAATAAATGCCTTCTGCATATTTTTTACCATTTTTATAATAATGAATAGCATAAGCTTTTTTGCCATTATCACTAAAACTGAGTTTGGTTTTA
The DNA here is from genome assembly GCA_033809015.1 of Bacteroidales bacterium. Classification (GTDB taxonomy): domain Bacteria; phylum Bacteroidota; class Bacteroidia; order Bacteroidales; family DTU049; genus DTU049. The sequence continues at coordinate 5,732 of JAPXMM010000052.1, read as the reverse complement.
ATAATACTATCTGGATAGAAATATGTGAATTCCCCTATTGGAGTGCCATGATTGAAATGTCCTTGGTAAAAAAGTTTACCATCTTTATATTTCTCCCAATATCCATGTGGCAATCCATTTTTATCTTTTTGATTAATGGTATCATTTTGAGAAAATAGTGAGATAGTTGAAAAAATATAAATTAAAATAAAAAAATTATATTTCATAATTGTAAATTTTGGTAATATTGTTTGACTTCTATAGCAAAATCATACAGCGATTGAAATACTAAATCTATATCTACCAGTGTGAGTTCTACTTCTTCTAAATCTCCAATAAAAATTTTTTTCATTCCTAAATTTTGAGCAAAATCCATATCTACTTTACTATCACCCACCATCATACTATGAGAGAAATCTATCATCGGAAAATCTTCTTTTGCTTTTAAAGCCATGCCAGGATTAGGTTTTCTATAATTAGAATTAGAGTTAGATAGATCTGGACAATGATAGATAGCATCTATACGTCCACCAGATTTCAATATTTCTTCTATCATATATTTATGTATTTCATTTAAATCATTTTCTGTCATTATTCCTTTGCCAATGCCTTGTTGATTAGTTACTATAATAATTTTGTTAAAATATTTAGCTAGTATAGCTAAAGCCTCTTTGACATCTGGTAAAAATTCAAATTCATCTATTATTTTTATATAATCTCCTATTTTACGTTTATTTATCACACCATCTCTATCGAGAAATAGAGTCCAATTCTGATGAATTTTCCAAATTTTTAGAATATTTTGATTATATAAAGACATTATTCTTTTTTATTTATAATACAGCTAAAATGCACTTAAAAATACAAAAATAAATAAATTATTCTAATAATCTATTAATCTTAAAATATAAAAGAAATGTAAATTGTTTCATATAGCTACATTTATTTATGTAAAAATATATAAAAAAATTGAAAACTAGAAATTTTGTAATTTTGCAAAAATTTTAATTAATTAAATAATTTAAAAAACTATGATAGATAAACTAAAAGAACTTTATAACAAGTTTAAAGAGATAGAGCTTAAACTCCAATCACCTGAAGTACTAAATGATATGCAGCAATATATTAAACTTAGCAAAGATTACAAAGATTTAGAGCCTATAGCAAAAGCATATATTGAGTATGACAACATTCTAAAAGGGATAGATGAAGCTAAAGATTTAATAAATAGTAATGATATTGAGCTGAAAACAATTGCAAAAGAAGAATTATCTATTCTCGAAGATAAAAAATCTAAAATAGAAGAAGAAATAAAGATATTGCTACTACCCAATGATCCTCAAGATACAAAAAATGCAATAGTAGAGATCAGAGGTGGCACGGGAGGTGACGAAGCAAGCATTTTCGCTGGCGATCTTTTTAGAATGTATAGCAGATATGCAGAGCAAAAAGGATGGAAATTAGAAATAGTAAATTATACTGAAGGAACATTAGGTGGTTTCAAAGAGATAATTTTTAACGTCATTGGATCTGATGCCTATGGGACATTAAAATTCGAATCTGGAGTACATAGAGTACAACGAATACCACTAACTGAATCACAAGGGAGAGTACATACCTCGGCAGCCTCAGTTGTTGTATTTCCTGAAGCAGATGAATTTGATGTGAAAATAGATGAAAAAGATATAAAAAAAGAAATCTTTTGCGCATCTGGACATGGTGGTCAATCTGTAAATACAACTTATTCTGCTGTTAGGCTCACACATATTCCTTCAGGCATTAGTGTTTCATGCCAAGATGAACGTAGCCAAACTCAAAATTTAGAAAAAGCTTATATATTACTTCGTTCTCGAATTTTTCAGCTAGAATATCAAAAATATTTAGATAACATTTCACATCAACGAAAAACAATGGTTTCCACAGGAGATCGTTCTGCTAAAATACGTACTTACAATTATCCACAAAATCGTGTTACAGATCATCGCATAGGGCTCACACTATACAATTTAACAGAAATAATGGAAGGCAATCTCGATGAGATAATAGATGCATTACGTGTAGCAGAAAATGCAGAAAAATTAAAGGCAGAAACAGAATAAATATCATTATGACCAAATATCAATTACAAAAACTCATCTTTTCTAAAAAATCCGTTCTTTGTGTAGGATTAGATACAGACCTTAATAAAATACCTAAAACACTTGTGAGTAGCTATAGCACAAAAGCTATAGAAATTTTTAATAAAAAAGTGATAGATGCCACACTGCCATATACTATAGCATATAAAATAAATTTGGCTTTTTATGAAATATATGGAGCAGCAGGTTATGAAATGCTTGCTAATACTTTAGAATATATAAAATCTCTAAACGAACCAGTATTTTTAATAGCTGACGGTAAAAGAAATGATATTGGTAACACTGCTGAAAAATATGCAAAAGCATATCTCTCAAAACCCTTAGACTTTGATGCTATCACTATTAATCCTTTGATGGGAAGGGATACCATAGAGCCATTTCTGCAATTTGATGATAAATGGATAATACCATTAGGGCTCACATCTAACCCTGGAGCTCAAGATTTTTTATTAACCAAAACTAATAATGATGAATATTTTTTTGAGAAAATAATGAAAACTCTAGCTAATGATATATCTAGTGAAAAAATGATGTTCGTTGTCGGAGCTACACAGCAATCACTTTTACAATATATTAGACGATTATTTCCAGATTACTTTTTTCTAATACCTGGAATAGGAGCACAGGGAGGGAATTTACAAGAAACCATGAAAAATACTTTAACAACAGAAGGCAATATTTTAATAAATGTATCACGAGATATAATTTATACAGACAATACTGATGCTTTTCAACAAAAAATTGAGTTAAAAGCTAAAGAGTACCAAGCAATTATGAAAGAGTACATTATTTAAATAAAAATTAAAATACACCTTTAAAATTTGTTTAGAATATCATACTATCATTGCAAAGCTGATTGCTACAAATGGTAATAAAAAGCTAAGTATAAAAACTAAAGATAAAAATTTAGCGAATAATTTTTGTTGAACATTTTTGAGTGGTACAAATAGAACAATTGCTGAAGATACTAATGAGAGCCATAATATGGGATGAGTGACATATCTATTTGTAGTAACGTTGTAAACTCTACGTTGTGGATTAATAGAATAGCTAAAAATAACACCAAGAATCCTTGATTTTTTTAGAAAAATAGTTCCATTTTGCTCTAATAGATAAATGTCATTTAATGATAGTCTCTCAGCTAAAATTTTACTTTTACAAGCTTGGATAACAAAATCTTCTTCACTATTTTGTGGTTCCACTATATAAGCATTATTACATTCATGCCATTGTTTAGGTAGATAATAATCAAATAGGAATAAAATGCTTAAAATTAAAAAAATTGCATTTAGCCATGATGGGTAAAGAATTTTATTAATGGGTATATTGTTTAGTTCTTCTTCTTTTTTTCTAAATTCTTCATATCTCATTTGAGCATATTGATATGCTTGTCTTTTATATTCAGCTTCAGTATTTTGATGTATATATTGAGAATCTTTATTATTTATTAAAAATAAATATGCTTCAGTAATTTGAATAAATTTATCTGCAGAGCTCTCGCTAGTATTACTATCAGGATGGTAAATTTTTGCTAATTCTTTGTATTTTTTTTTAATATCATTTTCAGTAGCATTATTATTTAATGATAGTAAATTTAGTGCTTGCTGTCTATTCATAAAAATATGTAATATAAAAAAGTCTCACTAGATTATATATATTCACTACCTTTTTCTATTAAAATATCTTGTACTATATTCCTTAGGGATTGCTCATTATTTTTATTTAATATTAAAAGCATATCATCATTTTCAACCACTATAAAATTATTTAAGCCTTCTATGACAACAAGTTTTTTATTAGCGGGCATTTGAATTAAGCAATTTTCTGAATTATAAATCATAACATTTTTGCCAATTATGCTGTTATTATTTTCATCTTTTGGTCTTTTTTCGTGTAGAGAAGCCCATGTTCCCAAATCATTCCAAGGGAATTCAGAAATTATAGTATACACATTATTTGCTTTTTCCATTATAGCATAATCAACAGATATTTTTTTAATATTTGAATAGATTTTTTCTATTTGTTGTTGTTCCTTATCTGTGTAATACCAGGATAGATCACTCATGAAGGCATTATAAATTTCTGGTTCGTATTCTTTAAATGCGTTAATAATTGTTTTGGCACTCCACACAAAAATACCAGCATTCCAGAGAAAATCACCACTTCTAATAAATGTTCGTGCTAATTCTATAGCTGGTTTTTCAGTAAATGTTTTTACTTTACAAATTTTCTGGCCTTTTTTGGGAATAAATTGAATATATCCAAAACCAGTATCAGGGCGAGTGGGCTTAATTCCTAAAGTCATCAATACATCATTATTTTTTACATATTCTATAGCTTGATTGATGGTATCTATGAAGGACTCTTCATCTTCAATTAAATGATCTGATGGTGCAAATATCAAAATGGCATCAGGATTATTTTTATAAATCTTAGCTGAAGCATATGCAACTGCAGGTGCTGTATTTCGCCTATCAGGTTCTATTATTATTTGCTCATCTGTTATCTCAGGTATTTGTTCCTTTAATATATCGACATGAATCCTAGAAAGTACAAAACGTATATTTTCTTTTTTAACAACTTTGCAATATCTTTTATATGTACTTTGTATTAGCGTCTGCCCTGTAAATAAAATATCTAAAAATTGTTTAGGTTTGTTCTCTCTACTCATAGGCCAAAACCTTACCCCAGTACCACCAGACATTATAACGCAATATACATTCTCATTCATAATATTTTTTTACAAATTTACTCATTTTTACTGTCAATAAAAAATTTATTGTTTTTTGCAATAAAAATATTTATTTAATTTTTAAATTCTAATATAAATGATGATGGATTTGAATAAATAAAAAGTAATTTATTAAAAATTAATGGCTCAGTTTTTGATACAAAAAAGAAAAAAATATATATGAGAAAATTTTTCTTTTTAATTTTATTATCAGTAGCATCAATACTTTCTCTAAACTCTCAAATAATTTATTCTACTAATTACAAATATGATGCAGATATAGTAGTATATGTAACAGATTATAAATATGATGCTGATTTAATAGTTTATAAATGTGATTATAAATATGATGCTGCGGGCAATAATGGATTATGGTATTTCACAGAATACAAATATGATGCTGATAAAGTAATATATTTTACAGATTATAAATATGATGCGGATCTAGTAATATATTTTACAGATTATAAATATGATGCTAAATGGGCAAATGCCGCCAAGAAACACCTTTTATATTAATATTTTAAAAATCGGAGGATTGTAAAAAGGAATAATAACAATTTTTATTGTTTAAAATTCAGTATTATATCAATATTTCAACTTAATCAACTTCCGATACCGCTCCCACGCCCATCTGTCGTGCGATGACAAATTCAGCAGTCGCCCAATGTCTGATTCTACATTGGCTTTCAAGTACTTATTCATCACTACAAACCACATAAGGTAGTTCTGTAGATACTTTGTGGCAACACCTCTGAATTTAACCATCCAAACTAAAAAATCATTAATTTTTTTCTCTGCTACATTTACGCTATAAACAGTTAGTCCGTTTGTTTTACGTTTAACTAATACCTTTTTACTTGGTGATTCTATCACTGCTTGCT
>JAPXMM010000051.1:0-15209 GCA_033809015.1 Bacteroidales bacterium | reverse complement strand
GCAAAAAGTATATAATTATGAATAACCTTTTAGAAAATCCAACAGAATTATTCACCCTTACTAAAGAAGGTACACGTGAGTTCTACGACAATCTCTATAATGAAATGATAGAAGAAGGTAAAGATGTCGTCGATTATCAAGAAATCAAAGCCATGTCTACAGGTGTATTATGTCCAGATTGTAATAGCAGTCATGTTATAAAAAATGGTTTGCAAAGTGGAGTACAAAACTATCGTTGCAAAAACTGTGGCAGACAATTTAGAGTTACCACTGGCACCTTTATGTATCGTGTTCATGAAAAGGGCAAAATGTTAGAATATATAAAATGTATGAGTGTAGGCATGAGCTTGAGAGAATGTGCCAGAAATGTAGGTATTTGTCTACAAACGAGTTTCTTTTGGCGACACAGAATATTGTGTGCTATGCAGTCGTTTGAAGATAATGTAAATTTCTTTGGAATAGTTGAATTAGAAGAACTTCTAATGAATTATTCAGAGAAAGGCAAAAAGAAACGAGACAAGAAAGAGCTAAAAAAATTGAAGAAAAAGAAGCCAACAAAAGTAGCAGTAATAGCTGCCACAGATAGAAGTGGAAATATTTTATTCAAAAAATTAGAAGATGAAAGGGTGCAAGCCGATCACATATCAGATTTTCTAAAATATAGAATATCCAATGATTCTGTGGTATGTGGCAGCAATAAAAAAGCTTTTAAGACAGTAACAGCAGAGCACATAAAACACAAAGAAATAACTAACAAAAATAATATGAAACGAGGTATATACAGTGTATCAACAGTTCATGAAAAAATAACCGATTTTGTTGACTGGATATATTACAAGTTTCGTGGAGTGGCGACAAAGTATTTAACAAACTATATAATGTGGTTTGTAGTGAAGGGGAAGTATCTGGCTGAGAAGATTATAGAAGATACAGGAAGGATACTGAATTTGGCAGCGTCGGATAGGCGGGCGTGGGAGCGGTACAGCGATTTGATGTCGTCAACATATTTAATTCATAACATTTAAATTTTTTCTTACAATTCCTCTTTATAAAATTTTATAAATCCTTTTTCCAAAAAAGTATACTTTTTAAAAATTAATTAAATATTAATTTTTCATATATAAAGTCAATTAAATATTATTGGCTAAATATCTCATATATGCTTTCCAATTGATATCACCTTCTTTAGTTCCTAGGCGTACAATAACCAAATCATTTTTATAACTTACAAAAATATATTGTCCTAAAAGGCCTACTGCCATCAAATTGCCATCTGCATCTACTCTCCAATGATGATGATAGGATATCTCTCCATCTTTTGGCTGTTCTACATCCAATATTTCATTAATCCATTTCTCTGGAATTATCTGCTGTCCTATATAATTACCTTTATTCAAACAAACTAATCCGATTTTGGCATAATCTCTGGCTCTTGCATTTAAACCACAAAAAGCTTTTGCAGTCAGATTCTTTGTATCATCTATATTTAGAGTAGCATCATATTCCATATGTAGAGGTTGCCACAATTTAATTTCATAATATTGATACAATGGAATACCTGTAGCATTTTCTATAGCTAATCCTAGCAATAAAGTATTGACACTCTGATAATTATATTCTCCTCCAGGTTCTTTAATCAATTTTAATTTACGGATTTTATTTTTTAGATTTTTACCATAATAATATTTACCAATTTCTGCAAAAGGATTGTAATAATTTTCATCAAATTTTAATCCAGATCTCATATCTAATAAATGTCTAAGGGTAACCTTGCTCATATTTTTATCCTCAAAATCGCTAATGTATTTAGTAATCGGATCATCTACGCTATTAATATATCCCTCATCTATTGCTATTCCTAACAATAAAGCTATAATACTTTTATTTGCTGAAAAAGATGTATGTATAGAGCTGGCATCATATCCTGGTGCATAATATTCATAAATAATAGTATCATGTTTTAAAATCAAAAAAGCACTTGTTTTGCTCACCTGAAGCATATCTATGAATGTATGAGTATCTTTAAATTTATTTTTATTTTTTTTTAAAATAAAGTCGGGTGAGAACCAATTATCACTAGGAGATATATAATTAGTTTTCAGTGGTTGAGGATCTTTAGTGTTTATAGGCATCTGAGGAAATTTTTTATAATCATTCGCGTCTGCCACATTATAAATAACCATTCTACCAAAATAGCAACTATTTAGAGTAAAGGCTAGAGTAGATAAAATTATTCCTTTTTGCAAAATATTCATTTTTTTGCAAAAGTAATAATTGCATATTAAACTGATGAAAAAAATCAATTAACTTTGTAATAATATTATAAAGTGATGAATAATTTTTGGGCAATAATACCAGCTAGATATGGAAGCACTCGCTTTGTAGGTAAACCATTAGCACAAATCGATGGATTACCAATGATCATTCATGTATTAAATAATGTATCAAAAAGTAAAATCAAAAACATCTATGTGGCTACTGATGACAGTCGTATACATGATGTAGTTAATAATCATGGATACAATGCTATTATTACTAATATAAATCATAGAAATGGTACTGAACGCGTAAATGAAGCTACAAATATTTTGAATATTCCCGATAATGACTATATCATTAATATTCAAGGCGATGAACCTTTTATTTCTCCTAAATTGATAGATGATTTGATAGATTTCGTTTCAGATAAAAACATCAATTTAGCTACTGCAGCAACTTCTTTTGAGAATTTCGAAGAATTATTCTCTCCCAATAATATTAAAATCACTACTGATCTCAATGGTAAAGCTTTATATTTCAGCCGTTCTATTATTCCATACAAAAGAGATTTAGATTGTAAAGAATGGTTAAACGCATATCCTTATAAAAAGCATATTGGCATTTATGTTTATGAAAAAATAATCCTCAATGAATTAAACAAACTAGAGTCTACATTGCTAGAAGAGACTGAGAAATTAGAACAACTTAGATGGCTCGATAATGGCTATAGCATTTATGTGATGGATACAGATTATAAAAGTATAAGTATAGATACTCCTGAGGATTTACAAGATATTAAGAAGTTTATTGTTTAATAAACTTCTTAGAAATAATCTGATTTTTTCCTGATTTGAAAATAATCAAATAACTGCCAGGTGTTAGATTAGAAATATCTATTGTCTTAGTAGTATTTGCTGCAATATGTTCATTAAATATTACATTTTTTGTCAATAAATCTGTAAAAGACATAGAGAAATCTTTTCTATTTTTATTCTCAATAGTTAAAATATCATTAGCTGGATTAGGATAAATTGTCAAATTTAAATTATTAAAGTGCTGAATATCTACAATAATTGTTGGATTAGCAGTTAATATCCACTTGAGTGGGTCAAAAGTTATATTGTCTGGCATGGGTAAATGGATTATAAATTCTTGATCTTGAGAATTATTATTCAGGATTATAGTAGTATCATTAGTAGGATTATAAGATAATAAAAAAGGAAGCGGCATTTCGAAGAAATCACTAGCTATGCATGACGCCTCTTGATGTACTGTTATACTAAAACTATTATTATCTATTTCGTTTACATAAAAAGTATAGATGGGATATCCTTCTCCATAAATCCAATCATTAAAAAATTTGGTCAAAGATGTATCAGCTACTTGCTCCATTACATTTTTGAAATTCTCGGTATTAGCATAGCTAAATTTATAATTTTCATAATATTGTCTTGTTCCATCAAAAAATAAATTATCACCTAAAATCCATCTAAGCATATGTAATACATAAGCAGCTTTTCTATAGCTTAGTCGAGAGTTAAAAATTCTATCTACAGAAGTAGTATCATACACATAGACTGAACCACATGGCGTATAAGTAATAAAATTTATAGAATAGTTTTTCCAATTTGTAAAATCTTGAGGGAAAAATTTCTCTTGAGATAAAGCTGTGAAATATGTAGCAAACCCTTCATTCAACCATATATCATGCCAAGAACCACAAGTAACTGCATCTCCATACCATTGATGTAGCAATTCATGTGCTAAAAGCTCATAATCGAAACTCCCTACAAAGCTCACTGTTTGGTGTTCCATGCCACCGCCCCATCCGAAATGAACATGCCCATATCGCTCATTCATAAATGGATAAGGAGCTATTAATGAATCATAAAATTTTATTACTTTACTAAAGTTTATCATTGCATTTTGTGCATCACTATATGCGGAGCTCAACACATAATTATCAATTCTCAAATCACCATCTCGTAGTGTAATATTAGTATTAAAATATTGATATGGTGCAACAGCAATAGCTACCAAATAAGCAGCTATTGGATATTTATGTTTCCAATGAGTTAAAGTTCTGCTATTACCTAAATCTATTGTGGATTTCTCTAATCCATTTGCTACTGCTACATAACTGGATGGATGTTCTATAAGAATATCTATAGAATCTATTTTGTCACTTAAGTCATTTTTACATGGCCACCAATCTGAAGCACCATATGGTTCAGACAAAGTCCACAACCACTGAGAAGAAGAATAAAATGACCCAAAACCACTAGCTACTGGTGTACCATGATAATATACTAGTATGCTATCTGAATTTTGAGAAATTAATGATACATTTGATATTAATAATTTTTTATTATTGTGAGAAAATGTAACCTCATTACCATGATAAATGACCGAATCTATCACCAAACAACTATTAGCATCGAAATCTATAGTATCTGCGTTTACTAAAGGAATAAATTTTGTTAAAACATAACCATTAACATCACCTGAACCGGGATTAACATTTATGTACAATCTGTGATAATTGATATCGTAACTCTGTCCTATAAACTTTTCAGAACTATTAGCCATAGAACGTGGCTCAGCTATAGTGAAGTTTTGAGTAAATATTAACAAAGGACAAATGAATAATAAAAACGATAACCAATATTTTTTCATAATATTTATAAATTATTAACTGTTGAATATAAATTTTTTATTTTCCTCAATAGATCAAAAGCATTATTCAGAGGCCATTGAGTTTTAGCATCACTGAGAGCAGACTGAGGATCGGGGTGAACTTCCATGAAGATGCCATCAGCACCTGCTGCTATGCCAGATAGAGCAATAGTTGGTATATACTCTCTTTGCCCGTGAGTAACACCATCATTGTGATTAGGCATTTGTACACTATGAGTAGCATCTATCAAAACTGGATAGCCAAAGGATTTCATACGTGGAATAGCTGTCATATCTACTACTAAATTGTAATAACCAAACATTGTTCCTCTTTCTGTTAAGAAAATATTATTATTACCAGTGGATTTTACTTTATCAATGGCAAATTGCATACTTTCTGGAGACATAAATTGTCCTTTTTTTATATTAATAGGTTTACCAGTTTTACCAGCAGATAGTAGTAGCTCAGTTTGTCTACAAAGAAAGGCGGGTATTTGTAAATAATCTACATATTGAGCTACTTCTTCGCATTCCCAACTTTCGTGTACATCTGTTATTACAGGAAGTTGATATGTATTATGTATTTCTTTCAAAATTTCAAGAGCAGTAATTCTAGGTATTCCTCTGAAACTATCTACTTTTGAACGATTAGCTTTTAAGTAACTACTTTTAAAAATTAAATTTAAATCTAATTCCTTAGCAATTTTTACGAGCTCTTCAACCACTATGAAAGGCATTTTATCATCTTCTATCACACAAGGGCCAGCTATTAACCACATAATATTTACTTATTATTGTTATTATTAATATACATTTTAGATTTTTCTCCTAAATAGCCAGAATGATGGCGTTTAGAATATTCTTCTATTGTAAAATTAATTTTTTTCATCATCAAAGTTACTAAAATATCTCCGATGACAGTCATTACTGTAGTAGATGTAGTAGGAGTGAGTCCTAAAGGGCATACCTCTGGAGGATTGCCAGTAAGTAATGTTACATTAGCTTTGCTAGCTAATTCACTATTTTTATTGCCAGTAATAACTACTATAGGTATGTTAGTAACTAATCTATTAGCCAATTCTATTAATTGCAATATCTCATTTGTTTTACCAGAATTAGATACCAATAATAAAATATCATTATTCTGAATGACACCTAAATCGCCATGTTGAGCATCTGCTGGATGTAAAAATATTGCTGGAGTACCAGTACTGCTAAAAGTAGTAGCTATATTTAGAGCTATTTGCCCAGCCTTGCCCATACCAGAGGTAACTAATTTGCCATGTTTAACATGTATTTGTTCAAAAATTAAATCAATAGCTTCTGTATATTTATTATCTATTGGAATGTTTCTAATAGCATTAGCTTCGCTCTCTATAATATCTGAAATATAAGTATCTAAATTCATTTTTTTACAAAATTACATAGTAATTTTAACATTTAATTTTTTTATTTATATTTTTGCTAATTAATAAATAATGTAATTATGGAGAATACTATAAAACGTATAGAAAAAGATACTATGGGGGAGATAGAAGTGCCTGCAGATAAATATTGGGGAGCTCAGACAGAGCGTAGCCGACTTAATTTTGAAATTGGTTCAGAGCTGATGCCAAAAGAGATAATACAAGGATTAGCCATTATTAAAAAAGCTGCTGCTAGCACTAATGAAAAATTTGGCATTTTGGCCCATCAAAAAGCTGAATTGATAATGAAAGTTTGTGATGAAATCATGCAAGGTAAACTAGATGACAATTTTCCACTTGTAATATGGCAGACTGGTTCTGGCACACAAACTAATATGAATATTAATGAAGTGATTGCTAATAGAGCTCATGTAATCAATGGAGGCAGGTTAGATGATAGAGATAAAATTCTCCATCCTAATGATGATGTTAATAAAAGTCAATCATCAAATGATGTTTTCCCATCTGCATCCAATATAGCAGCTTATACAGTATTAGTTAACAAAACTATTCCTGCACTAAAAAAATTAAAAGAAGCAATTGATACAAAAAGTAAAGAGTATGAAAATATCATAAAAACAGGACGTACTCATACTATGGATGCTGTGCCACTAACACTAGGGCAAGAGTTCTCGGGATATGCTTGTCAGCTAGATTATAATATTAAAACCATAGAGCAATCTCTTATACATTTAGCTGAATTGCCTATCGGAGGTACAGCTGTTGGTACTGGACTTAATGCACCCAAAAATTTTGATATAGAAATTTGCAAAAAAATATCAGAATATACTAATTTGCTTTTTGAACCTGCAAAAAATAAATTCGAAGGAATATCTACTCGAGATGCAATAGTTGCTGCTAGTGCAGCACTTAAATATACAGCTGTTAGTTTATTTCACATTGCTAATAATATTCGTTTTTTAGCTAGTGGTCCTAGATGTGCAATAGGAGAGATAATATTACCAGCTAATGAGCCCGGCTCTAGTATTATGCCTGGTAAGGTAAATCCGACTCAAGCAGAAGCACTTACTATGGTTTGTGCTCAAGTAATAGGTAATGATGTAGCTATTAATATTGGTGGTATGAACGGACATTTCCAACTTAATACTTTCATGCCTATGATCATCAATAATTTTTTAAAGTCAGCCAATTTGATAGCTGATGCATGTAATTCATTCTGCGATAAATGTGTGATAGATATACAAGCTAATATTGCTAGAATAAATATGCACTTAAATAATTCTCTAATGATAGCTACTACTCTGGCTCCTATTATTGGATATGATAAAACATCCATAATCGTTAAAAAAGCTTACGAAGAAAATATAACATTAAAGGAAGCTGCAATAGCACTAGGATTTTTATCTGCTGAAGATTACGATAAATTAGTAAATATTAAAAATATGATTTAAAATATTAAAAAAAATTAGTTAATAGGAAAATTGTTTTAAATTTGCAAATATCAAAAAAATATAAAAATTATGGCAAAAAATACCCCAGAAGTAGTGATGAGTAAAGTAAATCTTATAGGAGAAACAACAAATATTAATGGCGATCTTACGACTGATGATGATTTGAGAATTGATGGAATAGTTAACGGTAATATAAAATCCAATAAACGAATAATTATAGGTGCTACTGCTGCAATAAATGGTAATATTTCTGCTAATACAATTGAAATAAATGGCACTGTAAAGGGGAACATTGAGGCTTCAGAAATTCTAATTTTGAAAGAAACTGCTATATTAGAAGGTGATATTACTGTTACAAAATTATCAATAAATACTGGTGCTAGATTTAATGGTAAATGCTCAATGAATAATTTGTCTAATTAATTTTTTTAGTGAAAAAAGAAAATTTAGATAAATACATAAAATATAGTAACCTAGCAATACAAATGTTAGTGATAATCGTAGGTGGAGCATATTTGGGTAAATGGTTTGATAATAAGTATAATACAAATAATTTATATACTAGTATAATTGGTATAATAGCTACGATATTAGCCATTTATATTGGTATTAGAGAGTTGATAAAAAACAAACATTAATGTGGAAATATTTCAGTATTTTTTCTGCTTTTAGCATTGTATTACCTTTGTTATGGATAGTTTTTAAACCTATAGACATAACGATAATGATTTTTTGGCTTGTCAATTTTTTAGTGTTTTTATGTATAATCCTCTTTATTGATTATAAAAAAAATTTATTAAAAAACAAACCTATAATTTATTTAGCTATAGGTGTGGTGAGACTTTTAACGGTTTTGATATTTTTTATAATTTATATTACAGTTTTTAACATGAAATCTTCCGTATCAAATGCTCACTTAATAATGTTTGTAGCCTTATATTTATACTTTTTATTTGCATATGTTTTTATTATATTAAAACAATTAAAATAAAAGTTGTGTGTAAAATATTATCAATATATTTGAGATGTATAATAAAGAGAATATTTTAGAGAGATAAGAGGAAGTTATTTTTTGTAATGATAAATACAGCAAGTAAAAAGGTAAAAGAATGAAAAAATTTTTAAAATTTTCTCACTCTTTATGAATAAACAACATTTTTGTTTAAATTTCAGTATTATATATTTTTATTAATTTTGCAAAAAATATAATTTTATGGAATATACAGCTGAAAACATAGAAGAAATGCTGGCTCTGACCAAAGAGGGCAAGCGTGAATTTTTAGATAATCTCTACCAATTCCTTAATGAGAATAGATTGACAGCATTAGATTACCAGAGAATCAAGATTCTATCTACTGCTCCCATTTGTCCCAGATGTAGATGTGAGCATGTTACTAAAGCAGGTGTTCGCAATGGCAGACAAGTCTATAAATGTAAAAATTGTAAATATCAATTTCGAGAAACTGCCAAATCACTTGTTTATCATATGCATAAATATCCTCTACTGCTGGATTATCTGAAATGTATGCTTGAGGGTAAAAGTTTAAGAGCTTGTGCTAGTGAAGTTGGCATTAGTTTACCAACAAGTTTCAGATGGCGACATAAAATTCTATCTGCAATCCAAGGATTAGAAGGAGGAATTAATTTCTCTGGAATAACAGAAGCTGACGAACTATTGCTGCAATATTCGGAAAAAGGACGCAGATACAAAAGTTTAGAAGAAAAAGAGAAAGCTATGAATACTGTTCATCCAAACGTTGCTATATTAGTGATGACAGATAGAGAAGGCAACTTACTTTTCAAACATACCGGAGAAAATAGAGTTCAGAACAGTCAGATAAAAGAAGAGTTAAAGCGAAGAGTATCAGAGAATAATTTAATATGTATTAAACCCAAAGAAGAGTTCAAGCAAGCAGTAATGGAATCACCAAGTAAAAAGATATTAGTTCGAGGTAAAAGAAAAGGATTAACTGTTTATAGCGTAAATGTAGTAGAGAAAAAGATTACTGATTTCCTAGTTTGGATGGTTAAATTTAGAGGAGTAGCTACTAAGTATTTACAGAACTACCTAATGTGGTTTGTAGTGATGAATAAGTACTTGAAAAACAACGTAGAATCAGACATTGGGCGACTATTGAACTTGTCATCGCACGATAGGTGGGCGTGGGAGCGGTATCGGAGATTGATTAAGTTAAAATATTGATATAATACTTAAATTTAAACAATAGAAAATTGTTATTACCTTCAAATCCTTCTTTTTCATAACCACACTCTATCCTAATAAAATACTTCCCTGAGGACTTTTAAACTCTTTATCTCGCTAGTTAAAATATCTTGTGATTGTAAATACTGAATCGTCAAATTCAATAAATGGTAAGGGCTGGATGGCAATGTTATTTCATCATCTTGTGAATTAATTGGTTGTAGATATAAATATTCCATTGTGTTTAGTAAAGATTCATAATGTGGCATAGCATCTATCGTACTATAATTTTTCCTACTTAATATACCTAAATAGTCTAAAATATTTGCCATAAATGAAAGTATGAAAGCATTAGGAATTTTTTCCCATTTATTTAATTTATCAACAAATATTTTTAAAATATTATACAATTGTGTATCATAAAGATCTTGAGGGGTTAATTTCATTATGATTTCAATCATAAAACTGGCTACTGCAGAATGTAGTACATGTTCGCATATCATTTCTGGAAAGCTATATAGATATATCTGATCTACTTTGTATAAATGTTGTTTTGTTGTTAATTCATTATAAGTAATTTCCACATTTACTAATGGAATTTTAATATATTCATAAGATTTATTTTTTGGTGATATAGAAGGAAGAAAAAATGAAACCCTTCCTGTAGGTGTTAAAGAATGAATAATATATGCTTTTTTAGTATATGGTATAGTATGTAGTATATATGCTAAAGTAGTTTTATTCATTTTTATTCAATAAAAAACTTACCAGTACCTTTTATGGAGCCGTCATCATTGCTAACCCAAACAATATAAACACCTCTTTTGGCTTTATTATTGTAAACATCCACTCCATTCCATGTAGCTCTGCCGCCTAAAGATTTTGTTTTGTAGACGACTTTACCATATGAATCTGTAATTGTAACATAACTATCCTCTGGTAGTCCATCTATAGTAATGTATCCATTAATATCTGCAGGTACAGGGTTAGGAAAAATTTTTATTTCTTGCATTTCTGTAAAAGGTTCTGTCGCATTACTACGATAAGAGACTAAACCTAAATCAGTAGCTGCGAATACTTCTCCAGTAATTGGGTTAATAGTCATACTGATTACTTTATTACTCAGTAAAGGAGAATTTTCATTAGTGAAATGATATACTTCTTTATCTCCATTAGACGAGAAAGTAAAAATCCCTGCATTATCTGTAGCGAACCATTTCCTATTAGCTCCATCTATTTCTATTTTATTTACTTTTTCTGAAATAAGCATAGGCATAGCGTAGCCATCTACTTCTAAGATTATTTGAGATGCATCAAATGAATTTGCAGTAAAAAAATTCTGAGTATTATAAATAACTGCTACACCCTCACTAGTAGCTAACCATAGCTGATCATTTTTATCTATAGCAAGAGAATAGACGATATTACTTGGTAGCTTACCATTGCCAGCTTGAGTAGTCAATATCATAGATCTATCATCAGAAGTATTATCTATGGTGCCGTTATATTTAAAGACTAAAACTCCTCCACTACCACGTGGGAAAGGAACGTACACATTATTATTATTTTCATCTATAACCATTTCTCCAGGATTATTATTGCTAATAGATGAGCTAATAGGTAATCTAACCATTTGTCCATTGGTTTTATAGACAGTAAATTCATTAGCTCCAGCTACTAATATCCATAGATTGCCAGCAGAATCAAACTGTATATCGCTAATTCTACAAAATCCAGTTATACCAGATGTAGATGGTAAGATAGAATTCGTATCATTAAATATTTTTACAATATTATTGTTTATTTCAATTAGTCCATATCCATATGTAGCAATAAATAAACGATTAGCATTAAAAGGATCTATTAATGCTTTAATACCATCTCGTGCATTAGAAAGTTCAGGGAACTTATCACTATTATATATTGACCAATTTTCATTTCTAAAAATTTCTACATTAATTTGATTCCATAAATTACCAAAAGACATATCATATCCTCCAGCTGCAGACAAAATAGTTCCGTTACTATAAGAAACTTTAAAACATTGATCCGAGGATGGACCAGAGGGAGTAACAATTCTGTTATTCCATGTATCATTCCAATTATAAGCTAATCCAACATTTTTATCTCCAATTATTAAATATTTTTTATTTGCCGAATAAATAGCATCCAAAGGATTTGGTACATTATCATTGGGAAAATATTTATATATTTTATATTTTAAATTCCATGAATTATCATATATAAAAACAGACCCTTCAGCTAAAAGAATAAACTCATTATTATCAAAAACGATTTTATTAATATTAAAGTGAAGTGTATCTATAATAGTATCCCAATGATTGACATTATATTTAATAATTAAATCATTCCATCCACTATCTATTACAGCATATAAATCATTATTTAGCACATTAGTATATATAATTTCTGAATTAGTAGCCAAAAAAGTATTCCAATTTGTAAAATCATTTAGATTGCTACCGTCTAGAGGAGCAGAGATAATGATCGTATCAAAAACTGAGTACAAATAATCATTATAAATAAATGTGGCTTTTACCTTTTTATTTTGCAGATATTGAGATAAATAATAAGTATTTTTAAATTCATTTTTATTTAAATCATATACAGCTATACCAAAGTCACAAGAAAAATAAATAAAATTATCTTTTACATAGATATTATTGATGCTTTTAGACCCCATCATCGACTTTAAATATATATCTGGCACATTACGAATAGTTAAATTATTGTAATTAAAAATATCAATATTCCCATTTTGATAACCTAAAATCATTATTGAATGAGCTTTATCGAAAGTAAAAGCATTTATCTTTATATCAGATAATTTATTTAATTTGCTATAAATAGTGACTTCGCTAGTAGAAATATCAAAACTATATAAATAATATGAATTGCATGCCCAGAATAAATTACCAGTATTAGCTACCCCTATTACATTATTAAAAGGTAAATGATATCGCCAATTGCCAACTGCAACTCCCTGAGAGAAAAGATTAAAAGAAAAAATAATGAAAATATGTACGAAACAAATTTTATTATATTTATTAAAAGAACTGTGTTCTAACATATGAAATTTATTTTCAAAATTAATAGTAATTTTTTAATTATAAAAGAACTATTATGTTGGTGATTATCGTATAAAAAAAATTATAAAAGTTAATCAGAAATTGCAAGAGCTCAATTTAGTATCAGACATGAAAATTTTTTTTAATAAAGAATAACCCCCAATATTAATTCTTTGCTCGAATTAAAACCGCATTGGGAAATGATTTGCAAAAAAAACAAGCAAGCAGTATAGGGCAGAAGGGTTTACACTGTTTGAGCAAGCTTTAGCTTGCGAGTTTGTAAACTCCAATGGGTGATTGCGTAGTTTTATCAAATCATTTCCCCAGCGGGGATTTTTCTTTGGTTCTTTCTTTTCATAGTTGGAAAAGAAAGAATTTAACTAGAAATATTTTAAAACAAATAAAATTACACTCCTATAAATCTAGATTCGCTTATATATTCACAATAATAATTTAGTAATTAATTAAATGCCTAATTCATTAATTTGTTATTACCAGATTAATTATCAATGATATAAAATACAAAATATTTGTTTTTTTTGATTTATTTTTGCAATATGCCATTTTTAAAAAGATTTTATATTTTATTCATTTTTGTACTGATTTTTTTTAATGTTAGCCTATTAGGGCAATATGTTCCTGCAATAGAGCTTACTGATGAATATTTTTATAAATTAAAAAATAAAAATGTTGGTATTCTATGCAATAATAATAGCAAAATTGGTGAGCGACATTTAATAGATTCACTTGTAATTAAAGGTATAAAGGTAAGCAAAATTTTTACTCCAGAGCATGGATTTTATATTGATCAACCTGATGGTACAAAAATATTTAACGATAAATACAAGACTGTCAATAAAAACTATGTACAAATAATTTCTCTTTATGGAGATAAATACAAACCTACTCCTTTTGATCTAGATAATATAGATATCATTTTGATAGATTTACAGGATGTAGGAGTGAGGTGCTTTACATATATAAGCACAATATTTTATATGATGGATGCATGTGCATTAAAAAAAATTCCAGTAATAATTTTGGATAGAGCCAATCCTAATGGTTATTTTATAGACGGTCCTGTATTAGATATGCAATTTGCTTCTTTAGTAGGAGTGGTACCTATTCCACTAGTATATGGCATGACCATTGGAGAACTATCAATGATGATAAATGATCAAAATTGGTTAAACTCTCGAGAACACTGTGATTTAGAAGTAATTAAATGCCCAAATTATACACATGATTCATTGATAGAAATAAATTTCTCTCCATCTCCTAATTTACCCAATATGGCTGCAATATATGCATATCCTCATTTGGTATTATTTGAAGGAACTACAATGAGTGTGGGTAGAGGAACTGATAAGCCTTTTACTCTTTTAGGATCTCCAGATTTTTGCATTAATGATACTACTTTTACTCCGGTTTCTATTCCTAATAAATCTATTAATCCACCTTATAAAAATATTGCATGCAAGGGAATAGATCTTACTAATTTTTCAATACACTTTTTGAAATATTATAAAAAAATATATTTAGATTTACTCATAGAAAGTTATAAATGTTCTAAAGAAAAGGATAATTTTTTTATTTTACCTTTTTTTGATAAATTAGCAGGAACAGATTTATTAAGAAAACAAATAATTCAAGGATTAACAGCCGATCAGATTAGAGCTTCATGGCAAAAAGATTTAGAAAATTTTAAGCAAATTCGCAAAAAATATTTATTATATGAAGACTTTAGCAAAGAAATCATGGATTACTAAGATTACAGAATATCCTAATAAAAAATTGTGCTGGCTTCTATTTATAGCCGCTACCATCCTGTATTTGCCTACAATTACTTTTGATTATACCTTGGATGACGCATTAGTAATGACAGGTAATAAATACACTCAACAAGGTATCAGTGGTACTAAAGATATTTTTACTCATGATTTATTTGAAGGTTTTTTCGGTGAAGGCAAGCAAATAGTGGCTGGTGGACGATATCGTCCATTTACTCAATTTATTTTTGCTATTCAAAAAGAATTATTTGGTTTTCATCCATGGATAGGACATCTCACAAATATTCTATCTTATGCTCTGCTCATGGTTATTC
>JAPXMM010000050.1:0-15381 GCA_033809015.1 Bacteroidales bacterium | reverse complement strand
CTTCTAATTCTACTACTCCAAAGAAATTGACATTATCTTCAAATGACTGCATAGCACACAATATTCTGTGCCGCCAAAAGAAACTTGTTTGCAAGCAAATACCTACATTTTTGGCACATTCTCTCAATGTCATTCCTGCTGACATACATTTTATGTATTCTAGCATTTTATCTTTGTGGTGAATGCCATACATAAAGGTGCCAGTGGTTACTCTGAATTGTCTACTACAATTTTTACACATGTAGTTTTGTACTCCATTTTGCAAGCCATTTTTTATCACATGACTGCTATTGCAATCTGGACAAAGTATACCTGTAGACATGGCTTTCAGCTCTTGGTAATCGACTACATCTTTGCCTTCATTTTTCAATTTATTATATAAATTGTCATAGTATATGCGAGCCTGTTCTTTAGTGAGAGCAAAGACATCGGTTGATTCTTCAAATATCTTATCCATAATTATAAAATTTTTGCAAATATATAAACTTTTTAAATCATATATCATATGTATTTCATAAAATAATTTTTATCCCTATATAAAGAACCAGTTTTAGACTGGTTCTTTACCACCCTTCTTCAAACTTTCCCCCTCTATTTTTTTAAATTTAAAATATCTTTTATCTATATCCATATTCCCTTAAAGTTTTTATTTTTGTAAAAATATTTATTATGAATAGTTATAAAGTCAGTGGCAATATAATTGATATTTTCAGTAATGAGATATATAAAGGTATTATTGAAATTAAAAATGGTAAAATTAAAAGTATCGTTAAAGATGATGATGTCGATTGTGATAATTATATTTTACCTGGATTGATAGATGCACATGTACATATAGAAAGTTCATTAGTAGCTCCATCGTATTTCGCTGCTGAAGCAGTGAAACATGGTACAGTAGGTATCGTAGCAGATCCTCATGAGATAGCAAATGTTATGGGAGTGAAGGGTATTGATTTTATGATAAAAAATGGAAAAACCGTGCCATTTCATTTCTTTTTTGCTGCACCTAGCTGTGTACCTGCTACTTCTTTTGAGAGCTCTGGTGCTATCATCAATGCTGATGAAATTAAAAAATTACTAAATAAACCCGAGATTTATGCTTTAGCAGAAATGATGAATTTCCCTGGAGTAATAAATGAAGATGAGGAAGTGATGAAAAAAATAAATGCAGCTATTGATAAATCAAAACCTATAGATGGGCATGCTCCATTGTTATCTGGAAATGACTTAGAAAAATATGTAGACGCAGGCATCTCTACAGATCATGAATGTACAAATATCGAAGAAGCTCGTGAAAAATTAAAACTTGGCATGAAAATACTCATACGCGAGGGTTCAGCAGCTAAAGATTTCGATGCTCTTTGGCCACTACTTTTAGAAAATCAAGATAAATTGATGTTTTGCACTGACGACCTGCATCCTGATCATTTTATTAATGGACATATTAATAAAATTGTAAAAAAAGCTATCTCTAATGGCGTAGATCCGATTACTGCTATTAAAGTTGCTAGCTTGAATGCTGTTATGCACTATCATCTTCCAGTAGGACTTTTACGTTTAAATGATCCAGCTGACATGATAGTAATCGATAATTTTGAAAATTTCAATGTATTAAAAACTTTTATCAATGGTAAACTAGTGTATGATAATGGGAAGGTGAATTTCGAACCACGAGTAAAAAAAATAGTTAATAACTTTATTATTAATAACATAACATTAGATGATTTAAACATAAAGGCTACAACTGATCAAATGCAGATTATAAAAGCTTTTGATGGTTCTTTGCTTACAGAAAAAATGATAACTTCTGTTAGTAAAGACAATGATGGATTTGCTATCGCAGATCAGCAGAGAGATATTTTAAAAATTGTTGTGTTAAATAGATATACTAAAGGTGCTAAACCATCAATAGGTTTTATTAATGGATTTAACTTAAAAGATAGTGCTATTGCTTCTTCTGTAGCTCATGATAGTCATAATATTTTAGTTGTCGGAACTGATGATGCATTTATACTACAAGCTATCGAATTAATTCAAAAAAATAAAGGTGGTATTGCATTTGTTAGTAATGATAAATCATATATTTTACCACTTCCTATTGCTGGCATTATGAGTAATACAGAGGTAAGCAAGGCTGCTAAAAATTATGAAATTTTAAATAATTATGCTGCTGAGAATGGTTGTCATATGCTTAGTCCGTTTATGACTTTAGCTTTTATATCTTTATTAGTTATTCCTCATTTGAAATTATCAGATTTAGGACTTTTCGATGTAGATACTTTCAGTTTTACAAATTTATTTGTTTGATTTTGAAAATTTTATAATGAAATATTTGAGAAAAATAACTATTTCCATACTTTTTTTATTTTTTACTAATTTCTTAACAGGACAAATTAATTATTTTGAAAATAATTCTATATATCTAGCAAATGCCAAATATAATGGCTATATGAAACTTTTTCCTAAAATAGAAATACAGAAAGACACTACGCATAAATGGATTAAAAGAAAATTATTTGAAGAAAATTTTATTTCGATAAATGATTCAATAGCTAAAATTTGTATTAATCCTTTTTTAGACTTATCCATTGGTGTAGATAATGATGATCAAGCACAAATAAATTTTACTAATACTAGAGGTATTACTTTATTAGCTCAGATAGGTGAAAAGCTATATCTCTCTAGTGAATTTTATGAAAATCAAGCTTTTTTGCCTGAATATTATAATCTATTAATTGATTCAGTCAATTTTTTACCTGGAAATAATTGGGTAAAAGAATATAGAGAAAGAGGAATAGATTATGGACTGGCGATGGGACGTATACAATGGCAAGCAACAGATTGGATGACTTTAGAAACAGGCTTTAACATTATAAATTTGGGCAATGGATATAGAAACTTGATTCTCAGTTATGATGCTCGCCCGTATCCATATTTACATATGGTATTTAATTATAAAAAAAAGATTTTAGTAGGTAATGTGACTGGCATAGCATATCATAATAGTCAGATAATAGATAACGTTAATGATAATCTCAAAAATATTTTTTCTGTCAATTATCTTACATTTTATCCATTAGATATATTATCAATTTCACTGATAGATTTAACGATTTTTCATCCTGCTAATGGATATTTACGCTTCTCACCTTATACTTTTATTTTTGTTCCAGAAATACGCTCTCTTTTACTAAGAAATAAACCTTCTTGGTCTTTGCCTGGCTGTGCTATAAATATTGAGTTACCAAATAATAAAATTTATTACGAATGCACATTTAATACTGACGATGTAATTTCTAATAATTTTAAACAAAATTTTGCTTATCAGCTTGGTATTTGTAGCAATATAGATTTAGCAGATACCACATTTTTATTAAATCTTAGACTTGAGTACAATCATGTAGGTGAGCATGCTATGGATAATGAGTATTCGACTACATATCCCACGCATTTATACCAACCTCTAGGTATGTGGCAAGGTGAAAATTTTAATGAATTAATCTTGCAATTAAATCTTTTAAAAAATAATAATTTATTGCAAATTTTCACATCTTATCAAAATATTAAACCTAGTGAAATAAGCATCTGTAATAAACTTGGTAATATTAATAGTATCTATACAAGTATTTCATATACATATTTAATAAATAAAATTGCTGGATTTGGTGCTTTTGTGGAGTTGTCTGATAGAGTAGCTTTGAGTAATGATTTTTATGGTAAAAACACTTTCGGTATCAAGTGTGGTATTAAATATCTATTCAGAGATAAATCACTCAATAAGTGGCATTTATGAAATTGCTAGGTATATAAATCTATTTATGGAGCCATTTTACTTTAATAAAAATTCAATTTTACAAATAATTTTAATCTTGTAAAATTAATTTTTTGAGATGAGCGTTTATATGATAATTTTTTCTAAACATTTTGTATTAATAGAATAATTTTAAAATTAATTCTTGGCTCGAATAAATATCGCATTCCCTCAACAGAGACATTTCTTTGTGTGGCTTAGATACGAGCTTCGCTCTACTCAGCCACCATCAAAGAAAAAATTTATCAGCAATTTTATTAAAAATCAAATTACATATATTACTGATGCTTATGCATTCACAGTAATTAATAAAAAGCATATTTCAAAAATCTTTTACCTTTTTTACCTTATTCTTTGCTCTATGACTTGCTTTATCTCTTGCGTCTCTGCATCATAGCAATAAACTACTATATTTACATTATCTTCATTCCATTCATTTGGTAAAGTATAATTGTATGTTTTTACATAGCTGTCATTAGCTAGACAGCTTGTACATATCGTATCTCCCCAAATATTTGTTATACTTCCTCTAAGGACATGATTATGCACATAGTCTGGTATATCTGGTGTACTTCCATATAATGGATTATTATTTTTTTGATAATCTATTATGCTATCTTCTGTGAATAATGCTACGAGCATTAGCGGTGTATCTGATGTATTTAGAATATTTGTTCTAATAGTGCAGTTAAAATTTCTATTTGATTCATTATATTGTGATGTGATACTAATATTAACAGTTAATTGCTCTGATAATCTATCGGTTACTACGCTGCCCCAATCGTTTGGTGATATTAATTGGTTTCCTAACAAATTAATCCTGTCTACCATGCCACTCGGGTATGTACTAACTCCAAAGGACGTATTAAGGATATTACCCTCTTCAGTTCTGAAATCTGTCATATAATTTGGTGATATTAAGTTAGCAAAATTGCCAGAATGTATTGCGATTATTGTAATTTTACCTGGATAAAGTTGCTGTAGATTTTCTGCAATATGTGATGCTTCTGGACAGTTAGGACATAAATGGCCAGTAAATTCCTCTATTAACACACGTTTAACGTTATTATTGATAGTTGTATCAGTATTTGCATTTTGTGTATAAGGTGGTTCTACTTTATCGCAACCAGATAAGGCTATGATAATTAAAAATATTAACCCTAATATTCTTTTCATAATTTTATTTTTTAAAATGTTGTAGAGATATTTATTCCAATACCATAATATGCGGGTGTCCATCTACATACACCTCCTACGCAAGTAATGCCTTCTCTTACTTTGCCATAAGAAACAGATATTCTAGTAGCATTTTGCACATATGATATGCCTGTTAAGTAGAAATGCTGTCTATCATCTTTGTTGGGATTTCCATAATTATATTCATCTTGTAAAGAGATAAACCATTTAGATGATAATGCAAATTCTACCAAACCCCCAATCCAGTTTTTATCGTGTTGTTCTTTATATTCATGTGCTAATTGAAATTTAATGCTATTTTTTTTATTTAGTTTATAATATAAATCTATTACACCACAGTGAATGTAGAATGTGCCATCGTTATGTCCTTCTATTACATTACTATTATAAACTGTATAATTATATAATAAATTTAATTTTAGATTTTTGCTCGTACGTTTATCAATGATAAAATCGGCACTTTCAAAAAATACATCTTTACCAATTTTAAAAAAATCAGAATTATAACCATCTGTTCCGGGAGTCATTACAAGTGTTGTGTCATTTATTTGCGTGTGGTCTATGTCGTGTATTCGTGAGTAATTAATTTGTATTTGAGTACCATAGTGTCCACCTAAAGCTGTATTTTTAGGTATTGTGAAATTTCCTTGTCCCGAGAATGCCCATTCTCCTTTAGCTTGGCTAGCATAAGGATGATTTTTTACTAAAATATAATTTTGTGGTTGTGTGAGGGCAGGAATATAATTGATGATACTTCTAATGCCAGATTCATTTCTCAGCATTCTAAAGTCCATATTATCCATCCTATGTGCAGCTAGATATATTCCCCAGTTATTACCAAAAAATGTTATATCTGTATGTGCACCATTGCCCTTACGATAAATGTAATTATTCACTTTCGATGGATCTTGAGATTTTAGAGCTATTTCTGTATTCCATAGCATAAATGGTGAGGACAATTGATATCTTATAGCCCAAATGCCTATATTTTCTGGTAATTTATATAATGGATCTTTATCTTCTTCGTATTTACTGACAAAGGATGTTCCCAGACTGAAATTCCACTTGCCTTCTGACCATTTTTTGTTTAATTTGTTAACATTTATCTCTCCATCGACGCCTCGAATATAGTTTCCTGTATTTTCCCAAAAAAATTTTTGTGTTCCTACCAAGCCTTTGATAATAAAAAAATCTTTCATCTGATATGAAATTTCTATCCCATCTATTGCATTATCTATCCCCAAGGATCTATCTTCATATGTTCTCAATGCCAATCCTAATCCAAATTGATCATAAATATGGCCAGCTTTTATTTTAAGATTATTATCATTTGAATGATATGCTATATATCTATGAGCTATACCTATTCCTTTAGTTTGTGGATCAAAGCCTATCAATGCTGGCAAATAGCTCTCAAACCTTAATCCAGCTGAAATATTTTTATTTCTATAAAACAGTGATAAATAAGCATTATTACCAAATTTTTCCTTTGGTTGATAAGCATCTATACTTGAATCATTTAAAAAATACATCGCATCTAATTGGAAATCTCCATTTATTTGTCCCCAGTTATGCTCATTTTGTCCAAATGATATTTTTACACTAACTAATGTGATTAGTATTATTAAATAGTATTTTATTTTTATCATAAAAATTTTTTAATATCTGCAAATTTAATAGATTTTTAATTACTGAAATAGACGTTTAAATAATAAATTTTTCTGTATGTTTTTATAAAAACAAAATACTTTTTTTAATGTTTAAAATAATATATGATATATTATTTTAAACATATTACGATTAATACCTTTGTATTACTATATTATAAAGAAAATTAATATAAATTAAATTTTTAAAGAATTTTTCTATTAAATACTTATTAATAAAGATTTAAATCATCTAAAAATTGTTAATTAAATATCATATTTTAATTTAAACATTTTTTAATTATTATTTTAAAATGCTGAATAGCAGATAGATAACTTAATATTTTTAAAATATTGCAATATAAATAATCTTTTATTTCCAATTTAATTTTCCCCCAATATACCCATTATTCACCACCCGGAGATTTTCATTTATTTAGGAAATCTCTTACAATATCATAAGCTGTATTAATAGATTTTTCTAAATCTTCATTAACGATGATAATATCAAAATATGGTTCCATAGATAGTTCAAATTTAGCACGCTCCAAACGTTTTTTTAGAGTTTCTTCGTTTTCAGTATTTCTATTTTTCAATCTTTTTTCTAATTCTTCTATATTAGGGGGTTTTATGAAAATAGCTAAAGCATTTTCGCCAAAAATATTTTTTAATTTTATTCCACCTTTAACATCTACATCAAATATTGGATATTTGCCATCGGCTATTATTCTTTCAATTTCTGCTTTTAGAGTGCCATAGAATAGTCCTGGATACACTTCTTCGTATTCTATAAATTCATTTTTGTCTATTTTATTTTTAAATTCATCAATATTAAGGAAATAATAATCTTGGCCATTTACTTCATTATTTCTGGGTGGACGACTAGTAGCAGAAATAGAAAATTCTAAAGGTAAGCCTTTATTGATCAAAGATTGTACTATTGTAGTTTTGCCTGCACCACTGGGAGCTGACACAATAATGTATTTTTCTTTCATAGTACATTGTTTAATTGTTCTTTTATCTTTTCTATATCGTCTTTTATATTAACAATTATTTGTTGTATGGCCAAATAATTGCTTTTATTACCTAATGTATTTACTTCTCGCAAGATCTCTTGAGATATGAAAGTTAATTTTTTACCTTTTGATAAATTTACATTGTCTTGTAATTCTTTCTCGAAATATGCTAGATGAGCTGTCAACCGTTGAAGTTCTTCATTTATATCTAATCTATCCAAATAATAGAGTATTTCTTGTTCTAATCTATTATGGTCTATTTCGATATTGTCTGGTAGCTGTTTAGTGAGATTTATTAAATCTTCACGGATTTTTTTGTCTCTCTCTTCTTTTAGTTCAATGATTTTTTCTGTATTAATTTTTATTTTATTTATTTTGTCAGAAATGTCTTTTTGAGTTTTTTCTCCTTCTTGTCTGCGAAATTCTATCACTTGGTTGATAACATTTTCTATACTTTTATATATAATGTCTAAATCTGCAGTTGTCAAGGTATTTTTATCTATTTCTAATACACCTGGTAGTTTTATTAGAGTAGCAAGTGGATTTTCCATTTCACTGGTTTGATATTTGAATGAAAAATTATTAATTTGTTCTAAATAACTTTTCAATACATTTTCGTTTAGTTTAGGTGCTGGACTACCTTTTTGCATATCATAATTAATGGTGCAATCTACTTTGCCTCTTATTAGCTTATTTACTAAAAGATTACGAATATCTATCTCTAAACTTTTGAGTATTTGTGGTATTCGAATATTAATATCAATATTTTTGGAATTTAAGCTGGTAATAATAATTTCGTAAGCTGTATCTGAAATAGTAAATTTATCACTACCATATCCTGTCATTGAATGTAACATATTTTTTTTACAAATTTAATAGGTATTTTTTTAACAGAGATAGATTATACCCAACCTAATAATAACTGTGCTAGTACTGCTATTGTGAAAGCTATAACAACTTTAATACCTTTAATAAGCAGAAAAGTTTTCCAAGATTCTGCTAATAATGGTAACCCAGCATGTCCATCCTGTGTAATACTACTAGCTAAAAGCACTGATATAGGCACAATACCGCTTAGATACATACTAATAAATATGAAATGTGGCCCAGAAGCTGGTATTAATCCAATAATTATTGCAATTAATATTGTCAAATACACATTATTGTGAATCCATGTTCCTATATTTACATATTGATCTATTAGATTTACACCAATTAATCCTACTAAAATCCAGAAAAATAAACGTGGAAAATGTTTTTTAATGATATGACCCCACAAGTGTTCTTCGATAAAATGATCTGGTAATTTCAATATCGGATATATCATTAATACAGAGACTATACCTAATAAATAATTCAAAATTATCTCTGGCGAAAACGTTTCTGTATGGTTAGTATGTTCTGTATTTGGTAACAAAATAATAATAAAAAACAAAATGAGCAAAAATAATAGTAAGGCTCTCGACAAGCTCAAATGTTTTAGGTTTTCTTTTATAGTACTAGATTTTATATCTTCATAGTCATGTTGGTGTATTACTAAATGTTTTTTTTCTGATGTGAAGGTATAATTTTTAGTTATTTTATCTAATACAATTCCTGCAATCAATGATAGTATAAATAACAAGCCAAAAATCAATAAAGTTTTTAAAGGCATTATACCTAACATAGCGAAACTTTCATCTCCTGTAGTAGCTATAAAATTAGCTAGCAGAGCCCCGATAGTTATTTCACCATGAGTATAAAGAGATACTACAAAAAAACTTCCCATACATCCTGGTAAAATACCTAATAAGCTGCCCGCTAAAACACTTTTCCAACTTTTATCTTTAATATTTATAAAAAATTTACCTTTGGTTCTTATATTTAAATATTCTATTAAAAGCATCATTACTATCACAAAACTAGTTATTTGTAATGCATTTAATAGCACTGGTAGCCACTCGTGTATGAAATTGCTCATATGATAAAATATTTATTTAGAAAAATTAAATTTATTTTTTTAAAAAATTATATACAGTTTTCCCAATATCAGCTGGACTATCTATAATATTTATGCCGCATGATTTTAAATAATTTTTTTTAGCTTGTGCAGTATCATCTTTACCACCGATAATAGCACCAGCATGTCCCATGGTACGACCTTTTGGAGCAGTTACGCCTGCTATGAAAGCAAATACAGGTTTTATAGGATGCTCTTTAACGAAATCAGCCATTTCATTTTCAGTGTTTCCGCCGATTTCACCAACTACGACAATTGCTTCAGTATTATCATCATACATAAAAAGTTCGACTATTTCTTTCATAGAACTTCCTAGAATAGGATCTCCGCCTATTCCTACACCTGTAGATTGTCCTAATCCTAATTCTGTAAGTTGATAAACTACTTCATAGCTTAGAGTCCCACTTCTGCTTACTATACCAATAGTTCCTTTTTTATGGATGAATCCTGGCATTATTCCTACCTTGGCTTCTTCTGGTGTTATTAAGCCAGGACAGTTAGGACCGATGAGTCGTGTTTTTGTATTTTTGAGGAATGCTTTTACTTTAATCATATCTTGTACTGGTATCCTCTCTGTGACGCATACAATCAAGTCAATACCCGAAGCAGCAGATTCTATAATAGCATCTGCTGCGAAAGGTGCAGGCACGAAAATTATTGATACATTTGCACCAGTCTCTGCCACAGCTTTTTCTACAGTATTAAAAATTGGTACATCTAAATAGTTCTTTCCACCTTTGCCTGGAGAGACTCCACCTACTATTTTAGTTCCATATTCTATCATTTGCTGTGTATGAAAACTTCCTTCTTTGCCAGTGATACCTTGTACGAGTACTCTTGATTGCGAATTTACTAATATACTCATAGTCTATATTTAAAATTATAGCAAAAATAATAAAATTTGTAAAATATATAAATTAATGTAAAAAATATAAAAATAGACGTTTAGATAATAAGGTCAGAACCGCAGATTCCTAGATGATACTCGCTGGCTTCGATACGCCCTATCGGGTTACTCAGCCAGCGAAAAAGTACCGATGGTGGCTGAGTAGAGCAAAGCTCGTATCGAAGCCACCATAAAAACAAATGTCTATACTATTAAATTATTCCAGTGAATCCCATAAAAGCTAGCGATAGTATACCAGCTAGTATAAGTGCTATAGGAGTACCTTGGAATGCTTTTGGAAGATTAGAAAATTCTAATCTTTCTCTAAGTCCTGCCATAATTATTAGAGCTAACCCAAAGCCAATACCAATAGATACTGCATAGACTAATGATTCACCAAGATTATAATTTTTAATAATTACTAATAAAGCTACACCTAAAACAGCACAATTAGTAGTGATTAATGGCAAATAAATTCCTAGTGCTTGATATAAAGATTGAGATATTTTTTTGATAATAATTTCTACCATTTGAACAAGTGATGCGATGATTAAGATAAAAGCAATGGTCTGCAGGTATTGCAAATGCAAAGGTGCTAATATTGCATTATAAACTATATAAGTAACTAAAGTAGCCAAAGTGAGAACGAAGACTACTGCTGCACTCATTCCTATAGCAGTGCTCATTTTTTGTGATACACCTAGGAAAGGACATATACCTAAAAATTGTGTTAATACAACATTAGATACAAAAATTGCAGAAATTATAATAATTACATATTCCATAATTAACTATTTTTTGTTGTTTTTGAGGTTCTATTTTTATATAAATTATTTAATGCCATTAAAATAGCCAATGTCAAAAAGGCTCCTGGAGCTAAAATAAAAACTAATATACCATCAGCAGAAGGTGCTATAAATTTATAACCAAATATACTACCTGCGCCCAATATTTCTCTAATAGAGCCTAATACTGTTAATATTAATGTAAAGCCTACTCCCATACCTAATCCGTCAACTAAAGATGATAATACATCGTTTTTAGAGGCAAAAGCTTCTGCTCTACCTAGAACAATACAATTAACAACAATTAAAGGAATAAATATTCCTAAAGCTTTGTATAAATCGGGTACAAAAGCATGCATCACCATATCTACTATTGTTACAAATGTAGCTATAATTACAATAAAAATAGGAATTCTTATTATGTTTGGTACTATTTTTCTAATAGCAGAAATGATAATATTGCTTAAAGCTAAAACGAATGTAAAAGCTAATCCCATACCTAATCCATTTATAGCTGATGAAGTAGTAGCTAATGTAGGACACATACCTAACACTAAAACTAATACTGGATTTTCTTTTAAAATACCTTTTGTGAAATTTTGCCATTGATTCATATTATGCACCTCCTTTCCATGCTTTTAATGATCTATATGCTCTATCTACAGCATCGCAAAAAGCTCTTGATGTTATTGTGGATGCAGTGATAGCATCTACATCTCCTTTATCTTTTTTTACTTTTAAAATAAAATTTTCTGGATTTTTACCTTTAAATTGTTCTCTAAAATCTGGTTTTGTAATTTTATCCCCCAATCCAGGAGTTTCTGCTTGATTTATTACTTCAGTGTTTATAATAGTAAAAGTAGTATCAAAGCCTACCATTACTTCTATTCTGCCATTAAACCCTTGCATAGTATAGGTATTTACTGCATAACCTATCACTGTATCATTTGATATAGCTTCATAGACTTTCAGAGAATCACTACCATCGATGTTTGCAATATAGATAGTTTTAAGATCTGTAAAAGATGGTAAAACTTTTTGTAATGCATCTTTTTCTTTCTGCTGTTGAGCATCTGCTATTGGTCCTGAAGTTATTTTATTTACAAATGCTAACAAAATAGCTGCGATAGCTGCTATTATAAAAAGTGTTAGCACTAAATTCAGTAAACTTGATTCTTTTTTACTCATGCTTTTACCTCCCCAAAATGTTTATTTGATATTCTATCTATCAATGGTACAAATGCATTCATTATTAATATTGAAAAAGATACTCCCTCTGGATAAGCTCCAAACAATCTTATTAAGCCAGTTAATAAACCACATCCAATACCAAAGATTATTTGTCCTTTGTATGATGTAGGTGATGTAACCATATCTGTAGCCATGAAAAAAGCACCTAATATTAATCCACCTGTTAATAAATGAAATAATGGATCTGCATATTTAGTAGGATCTATTAGCCAAAATATTCCAGTAAATATCATAACTGATAAAATATATGCTAATGGGATATGCAAGGTTATAACTTTTCTATATAATAAATAAATAGCACCTATCAATAATAATATGGCTGATACTTCACCTATACTACCTCCCATATTTCCTAACATCATATTTGTATAAGTTGGTATTTCACCAGTTTGAGTAGCAGCAGCAAAAGACCCAGTTTCTTTTAAGATACCCAATGGAGTAGGTCCAGTAACAACATCTGTTAATTGCCTAGCAGATTCTATAGGCTTTGGCCAGCTAGTCATATAAACTGGGAATGAAATTAGAAGAAATACTCTAGATACTAAAGCAGGGTTAAATAAATTTTGTCCTAAGCCACCAAAAACCATTTTACCAATGCCGATAGCTATCAATGAACCAATAATAACTACCCAAGTAGGTAAATTACTTGGTACATTAAATGCTAAAAGCATACCTGTAACAATAGCAGATAAGTCATTAATAGTAGGTTTTTGTTTTAATAAAAATTTTTGAATTAAATATTCAAAAATTAAACAAGAAACTACTGATACAAAAAATACTCTAACCGCACCGAAACCAAAAAGATAAAATGATCCTAAAGTGGCGGGCAGCAGAGCGATGATAACATCTAGCATTATACGTTGTACATTATCTTTAGCGTAAATGTGGGGTGAACCAGAGATTATAAATTTCTTATCCATAATTGTATTAATTTTTTCGCGATCTTATGATTGCACTTACTTTATTTTTTCCTAGTCTAATATAATCTAATAATGGACGTTTAGCAGGACATGTATATTGGCATGAGCCACATTCCATGCAGTCCATAATCCAACGTTTTTCTGCTTCTTCCCATCTTTTCTTAATAATTAATTTTTCTAAATAAAAAGGCTCTAATCCCATAGGACATGCATGAGCACATCGTCCACATCTAATGCAGGGATATGGCTCTATTCTTTTAGATAATTTTTCAGGTAAAAGTAAAATACCACCCATACCTTTAGTAAGAGGTATATCAGTATTTGGTAATGCTTTTCCCATCATAGGTCCACCACTTATTAACTTTGCAGTATCTTCAGGTAATCCACCAGCTAACTCAATAAGATGATTTATTGGTACACCAATTCGAGTTAAAAAATTAGATGGATTAGATAGATTTGGACCAGTTATCGTAACTACTCGTTCTATTAATGGTTTATTTTTTTGTACTGCGTCGTAAATTGCTTTAGCTGTAGCTACATTTTGAACTACACAACCTACCTCAATAGGTAATTTACCTGATGGCACTTCTCTTCCAGTGATAGCTTTGATAAGTTGTTTTTCTGCACCTTGTGGGTATTTCTTTTTGAGGGGTACCACTTCAATATTAGAATACTTTTGAGTTAAACTAGTTAATTGTTTTATAGCATCTGGTTTATTATTTTCGATACCAATGAATGCTTTTTTAACACTAAGAGCTTTCATAATAATAGTGATACCCACCATTATTTCTTCAGATTTTTCTACCATTAATCTATGGTCACAAGTTAGATATGGTTCGCATTCGGCACCATTGATTAATAGATATTCAGCAACCTTACCTTGAGGTATAGTTAGTTTAACATGGGTAGGAAATGCAGCACCTCCTAATCCAACAATCCCTGCATTTTTAATTTTTTCAATTATCTCTTGTGGTGTTGCTTTTATATCAGTTAGTAAATCGTTTGTAGTATCTATACCATCTTCCCATATTTCTTGACTTTCTACATTGATTACTATAGATTGATGTTTATAACCTGTAGCGTCAGTTATTTGATCTATTTTATCAACTATTCCAGTAACAGGAGAATGAATATTAGCAGAAATAAAAGCTTCACCTTTAGCAATTAATTGTCCTGTTTTAACTTGGTCACCTTTTTTTACCAAAGGTATTGCTGGAGCTCCAGCACTTTGATTAAGCATCACATACACTTTATTGGGTAATGGAGCAATGCTGATGGGTATATTAGCTGAAATTTTACAATCATCAGGATGAATGCCCCCACGAGGAAATGTCTTTATCATAACTTATTATTTACAATATTTTGAGTTGAATCATTTGCTATATCAATATTAGCTTCTTTTTTAATAGGGAAATTTACCTCTACAATGCAATTAGTAGGGCATACAGAAACACATTTGCGGCATAAAGTACATTTCTGGTAGTCAATATAAGTCAAAAAGCTTTCTATTTTTATAGCATCAAATTTACATTCTTTCACGCAAGCATTGCAACCAATACAAGCTACAGAACAATTAGCTTTAGCATAAACTCCTTTTTCTTTATTCATGCAAGCTACGTAAATTCTTCTATTTTTAGGTCCTTTATTTCTAATCTCAATGATATTTCTCGGACAAGCTTTTACACAATTGCCACAGGCAGTACAATTATCTTCTATTACAACAGGTAAACCTGTAATAGGATTCATATACATAGCATCAAACTTGCATGTAGCTACACAATCACCGAGTCCTAAACAACCATATGCACAACCACCGTCACCAGCAAAAAGGAAATTAGCAAAACCGCAACTTTCTATACCTTCATAGTCA